>JAGOEH010000191.1 GCA_017997825.1 Candidatus Delongbacteria bacterium
TCTGATGGGAGTCATGAACAGCTCCGGCCGCCGATCAACCGGCCGAATGGGCGGCGGGGAGGGCCCCCGGGGCGGCGGCTCCGACGCCCGAGAATTCCTGATTGGAGCTCAATCCGGAATCTCCACCACCCACGCCCTCGGTCTGAATTATACCGAAAGCCTCAAAGAAAAACTTGAACTCAGCGGTAACTACTTCTTTAATTACAGTAATAATGAAAACAACGAAATAACATCTCGAAACTATTTCTCTCTCGATACCATCGATCAATACTATGCCGAAAATGATAATTCCGATAGCTGGAATTACAACCATCGGCTGAATTTCAAAGCCGAACTGAAAATCGATTCCAGCCGCTCACTGATGATCAATCCCAGGCTCAGCTACCAGGATAATGAATCCGAATCCTGGCTGCTGGGTCAAAACTTCGGCACCCTTCAAAAACTACTCAATCAGACGGAAACCTCCACCGAAAAGGATAATCACGGATACCGGTTTTCCAATTCCGCTCTGTGGCGTCAAAAATTGAACAAAACAGGACGCACCATTTCCCTGATGCTCAATACCGAATTGAACAACCGGGATACTGATACCTATCTAACTTCGACCAATCACTACTTTTCCATTCTCGACTCCATCTATCACTACAGTCAATCCACTCCATCCGTCAGCGACGGATACACCCACAGTGCCAGCCTGAACTATACCGAACCGCTCTCCCTCAACAGTCAACTCCAGTTGAACATTACCCCATCCATCATCCGCAATCAAACCGATAAACAAAACTACTATCTGGATACCCTAACCCATCAATACAGTCTGTTGGACACCTCGTTGAGCAATATCTATGTTCAGAAACAGAAATCATACCAGTTGGGAATGAGCTACCGACTCCGCACCCAAAAAAGTTCACTGATGATCGGTATCAATTTCCAGCAATCCCGGATTTCGGGCGACCAAACCTTTCCTTACCGGTATGAGGTGGAAAAGGATTATACCAATTGGTTACCCGGATTGATGTTGCGTCGGCGGTTCAATGATCAGGTCAATTTAACCTGGTTCTATCGAACCTCGACCAACTCTCCCTCCGTCTCACAACTGCAGGATGTGATTGATAATTCCAATCCCCTGCAGTTGTCTTGCGGCAATCCGGATCTGAAACAGGAGTATCGTCATAATACTATGCTACGATTATCACTGCTCAATTCGGATAAAACCAAAAGCCTGTTTCTGATCCTGTTCGGAAGTCTGACCCATCATTATATCGGCACCATGACCATGCTCTCAAGCTCCGATACCACCCGCTATCAGGGAATTTCACTTCCATCCGGTACCCAGCTCTCCAAACCCATCAATCTGAGTGATTCATACTCCCTGCGCTCCTTCCTCAATTACGGCCGCCCTCTGGGTTTCATCAACAGCAACCTGAACCTGACCGGAGGATTCAGTTATGCCCGGAATCCAGGACAGCTCAATCTGAAAAACTACCATACCACCACCACCACCACCACCCTGGGCCTGGCTATGAACAGCAATATCAGCGAAAACTTCGATTTTTCGATCGGTTATACTGCCAATTTCAACCATGTAAAAAAAGAGATCGAAGAATCGGACAACAACGACTATTTTTCACATTATGTTACGGGTCGGTTCAATCTGATTTTCCCCGGCAATTGGGTCTTTCGTTCCGATCTGACTCATACCCTGTATGACGGATTGGGTGAAGATTATGACCAGAGTTATAATCTTTGGAATATAAGCCTTGGCAAAAAGTTTCTACCATCGCGTGCCCTTGAATTATCGGTTACTTTTTTTGACATTCTGGGAGAAAACAGCAGCATCAGCCGCAATAACTCCGACTATTATGTCGAAGATATTCGCAACCAGGTGATCGAGCGCTATGTCATGCTCCTCCTGAGCTATAAGATCCAGAATTTCAACCGTTCCGACCGAGGATGATGTGACCGCGGGCCGATCATCCCCCTCCCACGATCGGCCCGTTTTTTTATAACTCCTCTTCCCGCTTTCTTCTGACCCCCAATTCCAGTCAAATCCCCTTCAATTCAGATCTATCTAAAGTCTGAATAATGGTTTTGGTATAGTGAATTTTCAGTTTATTTTTTTTCTTGACAAAAGTTAAACAATCGAATAAAATATAATCAATAGGGTATTGGTTTTTGTGAAATTGAAATAAAGAGTTGCCGAATGACCCTTTCGATCAATAAAAAAGACCGATGCGTGGTATTTGAAACCGTCGTGCCGGTATCAAATACCCTCATCAATCCTGTCATCGCAAGGAGATATCATCATGAAAATCGATCAGTATCAATGGATTTCGGATCAGGGATGGTATCAGGACCGCATCCCTGCGATCGGCGATCCGGCTGATCTGGTCATGGTTTTTGGAGCCCGGGAAATACTCTCCGACCCTAAACACTATCATTTTCTTCGATCGGTTTTCGGTCAGGCCGTATTGTTCGGCTGTTCCACTGCCGGAGAAATTCGGTCGACCACAGTCTATGACCACACCATGACGGTAACCGCCATTCAATTTACCGCCGGCCATGTTCACCTCGGCAGTGTAGAAATTAACAATCCGGACGGGAGTTATACGGCGGGCGAAAAACTGATTAATTCCATTCCTGAAACGGGATTAAAACATGTTATTCTCTTGTCGGACGGGCTGAATGTGAATGGAAGCCGACTGGTGGAGGGAATCATCGACCATATTCCGGAAGGTGTTGTTTTAACGGGTGGTTTATCAGCGGATGGAAGCTGTTTTCAGGAGACCCTGGTAATCGGTAATCAACCTCCGGTCAGTCGAATAGCGGCCATCATCGGACTTTACGGGGAATCTCTCCGAGTCGCTTACGGATCTGAGGGGGGATGGGATCCCTTCGGTCCGGAACGAATAATCACCCGTTCCAAGGGGAATATTCTGTATGAATTGGATGAAAAATCAGCTCTGGATCTTTATAAACAATATCTGGGTCAGCATGCACGGGATCTTCCGGCGTCGGGTTTGCTTTTTCCTCTCTGTATCCGTTATCCGGGCAAGGAAACATCGGTGGTCCGAACCATTTTATCCATTGACGATGTCGATAAATGTATGACATTTGCGGGAAATATGCCGGAAGGAGCTTATGCCCGATTTATGAAAGCCAATTTCGATCGATTGGTGGATGGCGCCATTGAAGCGGCTAACCATAATATTAAGGCCCTGGATGGGCGATCGCCGGAACTGGCTCTGCTGATCAGCTGCATCGGCCGAAAAATGGTACTGAAACAACGGATCGAAGAAGAAGTGGAAGGAGTTCGAGACATCCTGGGAGCATCCACCGTTCTGACCGGATTTTACTCTTACGGTGAAATCTCACCCTTCGAACATGGCGGACAAAGTGAACTTCATAATCAGACCATGACAATCACTTCCTTTGCGGAGATCGGATAATGGAAAAAATTCACCGCCTGCTTCAACGGCAACTAAAAAAATACAGCCCTGTCTCCACCTCAATACCCCCTGAATGGGAAGCTTTACTGGAAACCATCAATCAAGCCTATGACCAGAATGATGAAGACCGAATCATGCTGGAACGCTCATTGGAGCTGAGTTCACAGGAATTGCTGCAAGCCAATCAGAAGCTGAGCACTATTATCAGCGCCCTTCCGGACTGTCTCATGCTGTGCAACCGGAACGGGACTATACTGAATTATCACCCGGCCAACCTGAACGGACTTCAAATCCAACCCCATGATATTAAAAACCGTTCGCTGAATCAGACCAACCTCAAGTCCATCGTTCCCCATCTCCAATCCCTGATGGATAAAGCCGGAGAAACCCAAACCCTGATCAGCGACGAAATACTTCTGAATGACCAGGGACGATCCTTTCAAATTGAGGTGAGAGTTGTCAGTCTATCGCAGGACCAATTCATCATCCTGTTGCGGAACATTTCGGATCGTAAAGCGGCTGAAGCCGCCGTCAAACAGAGTGAAATCCGATATCGAACCCTTTTCGAATCCGCCAATGAGGCCATCTTCATCTTGCAGGATCATCGGATTATCGACTGCAATCCGGCAGCGGAACGCCTTTTCCAAATGGATAAAACGGAGCTGATCATCCATCCTCTCTATGACTACGCACCTATTAATCAGCAAAACGGACGCCGATCAGATGAATACTTCAGGTCGCAGGTGATGGATGTCTATACTCGCCAAAGCCTATCCTTTGAATGGATTGCAATGAAATTCAACGGCGATCTTTTCATCACCGATACCACCCTAACCCGCTTCCAACTGGAAAATCAGATCATGATTCAGGCGGCCATCCATGATATCACAGCCCGCAAAATGAGTGAAATAACATTGCTGGAGGAAAAAGAAAAAATGCAGGTCACCCTGGGAAGCATTACCGAAGGTGTCATTACGGTCGACCATCAGGGACGGATTATCTATATGAATCCGGCGGCTGAGAAAATGACAGGATTCACCTTCCACCAGGCGGAACGGAAACGGTTGAATGAAATCTTCCTTTATATGGATCTGACAACCCATAATTTTAATCATGACCTGTTCAAGGAAGTCCTCGAAAAAAAACGACCGGTGGTTTTGCCGCCTTCCGGCGAACTGATCTCCAGAGAACTAAGTCGGACAAAGATTCTGGGTTGCGCCGCTCCAATCTCGGACGAACATGGAAACGCCAGAGGAGCCGTGGTGGTGTTCCGCGACGTGACCGAAAGCCGCCGTTTGGAGGAGGAACTGATCAATGCCAGGAAGCTGGAATCCTTAGGGGTTTTAGCCGGGGGCATCGCTCATGATTTCAATAATATCCTGACCGGGCTGCTGGGAAATATTTCACTGGCTAAATCCTACAGTCAACCCGATTCTAAAGTCTACCAAAAACTCGAAAACTGTGAAAAAGCTTCCATGCGAGCCCGCGAGCTCACCCAACAGTTTCTGACATTCTCCAAAGGCGGTGCCCCGGTTCGGCAAACCTCCACCATCTCCGAACTGATCATCGAAAGCATTACCTTTATCCTAAGGGGCTCCAAAGCCAAGGCCGAATTCTCTATTTCCAATGATCTATGGCCGGTCGATATCGATAAGGGACAAATCAGCCAGGTTTTGAACAACCTGATCATCAACGCCGATCAATCGATGCCGAACGGCGGAATTATCACCATTACCGGTAAAAACACCCCATTGGATGAAAAGAATCATTACCGGCTTCCTCCAGGAAACTATATCAGCCTTTCGATTCAGGATCAGGGAGTCGGAATCGAACCTGAAAACCTGTCCAAAGTATTCGATCCCTATTATACCACCAAAAAAATGGGCAGCGGCTTGGGATTGACCAGTTGCTACAGCATCATCAAGAAACACAATGGCCACATCGTCGTCGAATCGGAACCCTTGCACGGCACCCTTTTCACCATTCTGCTGCCTGCCAGTCAGCATCAGATCCTTTCCGCTCCTGATTCAAATTCCATCATTTCAGGATCAGGCCGCATTCTGCTGATGGATGATGAAGAATCGATCCGGGTCACAACCAGTGAACAATTGCTGTATCTGGGGTATGAAGTGATGACCGCCTCCAATGGCGACGATGCCATCAGACTCTATCATCAAGCACTGACCTCCGGCAATCCCTTCGATCTTGTCATCCTGGATCTGACTATCCCCGGATCGATCGGAGGAAAAGAGGTTCTTCAAAACCTGAAACGCCATTATCCGATGGTTAACGCTATCGTATCCAGCGGGTATTCCAATGATCCGGTCTTAGCCGATTATCTAACCTACGGCTTCTGTGGAATCATCACCAAACCCTATCGCATCGAGGAACTCAGCCAGGCCGTCCTGGCAGCCCTGAAAACCGGTCCCCAAAATACTCTCCATCCGGATTAACCCCCCCCCCCGGTTTCAACCGCATTAAAACTTTACCATTTCCACGCTTCACATTGTACTACAGCTTGATCACCAATCCTGCAATTTCCGCTT
>JAGOEH010000017.1 GCA_017997825.1 Candidatus Delongbacteria bacterium
CTGGTATAATTGTTCATGAGACAGGCCTCCTTGTTATTTTGTGTTTTGTGCTCAAATAAATATACAAGGACCTGTCTCATTTTTCTATCTCTTTTTTATTTTATTTTTACTATCTTGGACAAGATTGTAGTTGACATAGGCTTGATTTGACATTATATATAGAGATGGAAGACGATTCTTGTAGCGATCTGGGGAGTAAGAAACCCAAAACGGAGGCGGGAGATGAAAATCAAGAATAAGGTGTTTTTGACGGGATTGGCCAGTTTGCTGCTGGTCGTAATCATTATTACCCTGCTTATTTATTTTATATCGGAACACTCCTATCAAACCCGACTGAAAACCATGGAAACCAATCTGATGGCCGATCGGAAACAGAGTCTGAACGAACTGGTTGGAATGGCCCATCAGATCGCCACCCAGTTTTACCAGGAATCAATAATGGTTCTGAGTCATTCCGGAGTGGATTCAACCGAAGTGATTGAGGACTACCAACAGCGAGCTAAAAATCTGTTGGCTTCCTTGCGCTATGAAAACCAGGGCGGATACTTTTTTGCCTATCAGCTTGTCGACCAGAACTCCTATTTCGCATTTCATGGGACCAAGAAAGACATATGGGAAAAACCGGTTGACCTCAATGAACCGGATGCCAAAGGAAATAAATTCAGAATCGCGCTGGTGGATAGCGCCATCAATAATGGGGGACCGGTGCAGTATTATTATGAAAAACCGACCACCCGGGAGCTGATGAAAAAAATCACCTATGCCCGGTATCTGAAGGAATGGAATTGGATTATTGCCGGAGGGCTTTATATCGATGATATAGAAAAACAATTAGAAATGGAAAAACAGGAGATACTGGCTGAAAAGAAAAAAATGTATTTTTCGATGCTGATCATGCTGGCGATATCGCTGATCGCAGCGGTAGTATTGAGAATCATTGCCAACCGTATTGCCGGATCGATCCAGGCCACCACCACTATTCTGGAAGATATCTCTCAGGGAGAGGGGGATTTAACCCAACGGTTAAAAATTGAATCCAGAGACGAAGTCGGTTCACTGGCGGAATATTTCAATACGTTTACGGATAAGCTGGAACAGAATATCATGCATATCAAGAAGGTAACCATCGGATTGGCCGAATCCAGCCATGATTTATCCTCCACGATCGGCCGGATATCGGAGAACACCAACCAAGCCGGTTCCAAAATCAACAATATCGCAGGAGCCATTGCCGAACTGGACAGCAACATCAATGAATTGAAAGGGAATTCCGAATCCATGAAGGACTGGACCCGGAAAAGTGTAGAATTGACGGATGAATCAGCTCAGAAAAGCCGGCAGCTGGTGGAGGAGATGAATCAATTAAGCCGGAAAGAAGCCTCAATCGTCAGTAATATGGAAGAATTCCGAAAACGCTCGGATGAGATCACGGGTATTATCGGGGTGATCGAGGATATTGCCGATCAGACCAACCTGCTGGCACTCAACGCGGCCATCGAAGCGGCCAGAGCCGGAGAGGCCGGCCGGGGATTTGCCGTGGTAGCCGATGAAGTCCGAAAACTGGCCGAAAAAACTCAGAATTCCACCAAAGAAATCTCTTCCATGATCAACCAGATCCAGCATGAGATTCAACAGGTCGCCCAGGAAATCTCCAACAATTCCCAGGTCATCGTTTCATTCAATCAGGATGTTCAGCAGGCCGCTGAAATGAATGACAGAATTCAATCCACCTCCAATGAAACACTGCAATTGATCGAACACATCTCAACCGCCCTCCAGGAACAAAACATTGCCGTCAGTCAGATCCTGGAAAATGTGGAAGAAATCAATACCAGCAGCCGGGACAACAGCACCGGTATTGAATCGATTGTGGAATCGATCAAAAACATGAATCAAAAAATTGAACAATTAAAGGAGTTTCAAAACCAGTTTAAAACCAGCCGGGAGGGACATTCCACCCCATCCTCCGCTAAAGGACTAAGGCCGGTCGGATGATCCAAGCCTATCCCTTGGCCGAGGGAGTCTGGAATAGCTTCCAGCGTTTCCAGATCATAATCCGATCCCACTGAAAGAATTCGACTTCCTGGACCGTCCGATATACGGTAATACAGCCATAACCTAACAATAGAATATTGGCAAACCACATGGCCAGCCAGGCTGGAATGGTACCGTCATCTCCCAATTCCTCTCCGATGGTCAGACACCCATAATAAAAAACAAAAAATATCAGGCTGATGGTAATGGCCGGACCGACACCGCCGCGGCGGGAACGGACTCCCATCGGAACTCCGATAATGATGAATACCAGACAGGCAAAAGGTATGGCAAATTTTTTGTATATCTCGACCCAGTACTGATTAATCTCGATTTTCAGGCTGTTGATCACATTCTCTTCATTCTTCAGATACTGCAAGGTTTGAAAACTGGAGGGCAACTGACCATCAATCAGGCGATTGCAGTCCTTCAAAACATGATTCCTGATCCGTTGCCGGGCTTGGTCGATCCGCAGTTCCAGCGTATCAATATAGTGACGCATCATGGTAACATCCATTTCACGCTGGCCGCGGCCCAGATCGATCGAATCCAATCCGGTATTGGCTAATCCATATCGAAATTGAAAATGCTCGAAATTGATCTTGGTATACTGACTCTCATTATTCGATTCCACCCGATGGATTTCGCCATCATTCAAATCCAGGATCAACTGCTTATTGTCTGAAGTCAGCGATAACCGGCCCGATTTGGCTTGGATAATAGTCGGAATCCGGGATTTCTGATAATCATAAATCATCAGATCATACATCATATTCTGCTGATGATCCAGTTGATTGATATAGATGGAAATATCATCACCGATCCGGTTGAATATTCCTTCCTCGAGCGCCATGGTCGGCCGGAAATTACGAATTTGATACATAATATTCTTGAGTCGGTAATTCGAATTGGGCAGAACCGTGTTATGAAACCAAAACATCAGGCACAGATTTAGCACGCCGAACACCAGAGCCGGTTTGATCAGGTGATAAAGGTTTATCCCGCTGGCTTTCATAGCCATCATTTCATTGTCTTCGGTCAGCTTGCCGTAGGTCATAATGGAAGACAACAATATGGCCATCGGTACGGAAAGTGCAGCAATATGAGATAAACTGAGCAGGGTCACCTCGCCGATTATACCGAACGGCACCCCGCGTTTCAGGATCAGATCGGTGATGTAAATGACCTCATTGGCCAGCATGATGCCGGTAATGACAAACACCGCAAAAAAATAGGGAGGCAGAAGCTGAAAAAAGATATACCGGTACAGGATCTTCATGAAGCCAAGGTAACACTTTTCAACACTTTTTGTCAAGAGCAAAATTGCCCAGCCATTTTTATACTTGACAAAAATCACTTGACGGATTAATTTATCATGATGAAACACGAGAGAATGCTATGCCTGCTCCTCATTTTGATGAGCTTCCGAATCGCGGTTCAGGCCAAACAATCAGTCTCTTATCGTCCGGTTTGCTGGTTCAATGGGCAAAATTATTATACCGGCAATTATTACCCGATCGGGAATCAACAGGAGTTATTCACCAATATCAACGGAATGGATCTGGTATTGGATAATGCCACCACCACCACCATGGGTTTTCCGGTCTATGCCCTTTTCTGTAATGACGAGGGCGATTCCAAAACCAGAATCTATCGTATTCCATTGTTCCGATCCAATTGGATCACCAAAAACGACAATCAAAACACCACCTATGTCGATTCACTGGAGATCATCATTAATTCGGGGGGGATGGATAGCGTCTATTTCGTTTTCATGGAAAAGGAACTGAGTCACTGGGAGATGGTGGCCAATGCCACGACAGTCATGATCAATAACAGCCTATGGCAAGAGGTATCCAATTTTACTTCATCCCCCCAGAATGCTCACCACTACACCCTGGATCGGGATCGGGGTCTGCTGGTGTTTGGCGGTGGACAAGCCGCCCAACTGAGTTCGGAGATGAGTATTATGGTTGAAAGCTATCTGGTACCCGATGACAGTACAGGGATCATCAATACCAATACCAGTATCAACGGAAGTTTCAACTCGCTGAAAAGCCTGGCCGTCATACCGTCAGGTCCTGGATTTTGGAATCAGGATTCGGTCGATGTAATTCTGGCGGATCGGACGTGTAACAATTCGGTATCCGATATCATTCGGATTCGGAACGCCGATTACGACAGCGGACTGTCAACCCTGACCCCGGCCAATTCGTCGTTGCGGTATCGTGGCTATATCGATACGACGGAGGATATCTATTTTATCGGAACCAAAAACGAGCGTAATATTCTTGGATTCATCTGCGATCGCGGGAAAAAACGCTTGATTGTAGCCGACGGATCGCTGGGTGATGCCGGTTCCGGATATGCACCGGGATATGGTGTCATGAGCTATCCCCAGCAAACCGACAATTCGACCTTGATGGGTGGGATTGCCAATCAGACCTTCTATATCAATACCAATTTTTATCCGGGATTGAGCACTCTGGACTCAATCACCGTGCTGGTGGATTCCGATCCCTGGCGACATGTGGCCGGTTTTACCAACCAGACCGATACCTCTCAGGTATACACCTACGACCGGTTTAAAGCCGGATTGAAATTCGGCAATGGATTACGGGGAAAAATTCCGGCTGCCGGTGATGATTGGCCGCTCTCCTTCAGCTACTACCCCTCGATCGATCTGTTCCAGTATGACAGCTTATATGCCGCCCAGCACAGCATGCCGATTCTGAAACAGCCCCGGGCCGTAGCGGCACGACGCAATGAAATGACCGGGTATATCGATATCTATGTCGCAGACTCCGCCTGCATCTACAAATTTTACCTTACCGGCAACAGCATCACGAGTTATCATCTCCAATACCATTCCACCTTCGCCGCCGACTGCCAACCTTTGGATCTGGATGTTATCCTTTATCAGAAAAATGGTACGGTCAGTACGGATCAGGCCGAGGTTTACATCTTCGTGGTTGACAGCATCAGCGGCATTATTAAAGTCTACTCGGATGAAGCCGCTTTGAATCCGGCTCTGACCGATGCCCCCAAACTGGTAAAAACCATCGGAGAAAAAGGCAATGTTTCATCCACGACACTGGGCATTCTCTACAAACCCCGAACAGTATCGGTCATCGGCGGTGAATTCGGACTGGACAAGGTCGATGTTTATATCAGTGATACCTCCAATACCGGATCCCGGATTCATAAATTCCAGGGAGTCTATAACGATATTCCCCAAATTCATTATATCTCTCCGGCCCTTCCCCGCGATACGGCCGACCTGACCATGGCTCCGCACGCCACCTTCCGGATATTCTACAGTATTACCGATGACAACCTCGATGCATGCCGCCTGTCGCTCTACTTTGATCCGGACAGCGCCAACATCAACGGCCAGTTATCGGGTAATGAAACCTTGATCGGCAGTGATCTGAAAATTGATCAAGCCAAAAATTACGCCGACTGGAACATGAACGCTACCCTGCTCTCGTATCCACAAACCGGCTATATCTTCGCCATTATCACCGATGAATTCGGGCAGACCAATTATCATTACAGTCAGTATAAACTCAAACTCAGCGAGGATTATAAAACTACCTGCGCCCTGATCGATGCGCTGGACGGCGATGATCGACTCGTCGTCAACAACAACTCCCGAAACCGTGAGATCGCAATTTTTCTGAAAAATCCGGATGATATCACCTCATTGTCGATTAAGGGATCGGTCTATACCAATCGATTCAAAATCACCTCCATTACCGAAGGCCCCCTATTCTCCCAATACAGCGGGGGCGGATCGGTATTCTTCAATTTTTTACCTCTATCCACCGTCAATATGACCGGGGTATTCGAAATCAATATTTCCCTGATCAATTCAACGGCCGGTATCAGTCGGGGCGGAATCGTCGCCTATTTGAACGTGGAAATCGACAGCAATCAAATCAATTGTCACAGCGATACCGTCTCTAACCGCTACTTCCTGACCGGACTAATTCTGGATACCATCAATACAACCTGTCAGAAAGGATCAACCGGAACGGAACCGGTCGATGGGATGGGATATGAACATTTGTTGATTATCGGGACGATGGTGGGCGATGTTGCCACCGACAGTGCCTATTCATACGGCACTCCCCCCCACTTGAAAGTATTCCCGGACGGCCGGATCGACGGCAAAGACGTCCTGCTTTTCACTCAGGGATGGAATGGAATCAACGGACAGCAGGATCCGCTGGCCGATATCGCCCCGGTTGTCTATTGGCAGGGATCGAATCCCCCGTATATGTATTCCAAACCCGACGGCCAGCACAACGCCGCCGATATTATTGCATTCAGTTTGATGTACAGCTGGTATGCCGGCAATTTCTATCCCTCATTCTTAAACCGTCCCGCGCTGGATAAAACGACTGACGATGGATTTGAATATCATCTCGATTATGACAGCCTGAATTCCGAATACATAATCCGGATTCAAAGTCTCGGACGGCGATCCTTCATGTTCGGCCAGGCCGAATTTTCTTTGGAAGATTATGATTTCAGCAGCCTGAATTATGAACCGGGCCCGATACTTTCCGCCCGGGGAGCTGATCCGCTGATATTACCCTGTCAACGGAACAATAAGCTGTCAATCAGTTTTTCCCGTCTCAGCCCCCGCTCTCCGGGAATCACCATGCAAGACGATATTCTGACGATCCGCTTCACTCTGCCCCAACAGCCGCCCGAAATCAATCTGACGGCCAGAATCATGTTGACGGATGAAAACGCCGAAACAATCTGCAATCAAACCACCCGCCTAACGTTGAACACCCCGGGACAAAACTCCCGATCCACCATCCTACTGCTTCCCTATCCTAATCCCTTCAATCACGCTATCACCATTCCATTCTATCTGGATCAGGCCATGCCGGTCACCCTCCAAATCTATAATCTAATGGGTGAAAAAGTCGAAGAATTGATCCGAACTTCCCGCATGCCGGCCGGAAACCATACCTGGGCCTGGAATCCCGGCTCCCAAATTCCGACCGGAACTTACCTGGCGCATTTTTGTGCCGGTAGCTATACAAAAATCAGTAAGATCATTTATTTGAAATAATACCCTCATTCTCCATTCTTTCCTTTTATCTCGATCCACTGCCGGCCAAAATATCAGCCTGATCCTCTATTCACGGTATTTATCCGGATTTAAGCATAATCTGACGGCTTACTATTAAAAAAAGCAGCGGCATGGAATCATGCCGCTGCTTGAATGCATCAATGAGTACCGACCGATTCGGAACGATCACCGATACCCGAACGGATCGGTAAATCCTTTTGAACCTGATTACGGTAGGATCTTGGTGGTTATCTTGAATAGGTCCTGATTGCTTTTGACTTTTTCTTCATTCCCATACACACAATAGTTATTCCGGCTAAGAACATCCCGGACCATTTTTTCCATCAGTTTGATATCCTCAATTTTGGTCGACAGAACATCGTGACGTTCCTGCTGAATCGTCTCGAATCCGATCTTTTCAAAATGGCGTCGGAATGCCAAATCACCCTTTTCTGACGGAGTCATGGGCTGATCCATATCGGCGATGGTACCGATAATATAGCGGGTCATAGTTTTGTCATCCACTTCCAACGTCTTAAGATAGTCGGGTGTCGCATTGTAATTGGCCAACGTTTCACGTAGATTGGGATCCCGATAGGATGCAAAATAGGCCATACCGTCAGGACCAAAGGATGAGAAGCCGCCATAAGCGCCGCCCATCACCCGGATACGGGATTGGAGCCAGTCACTGGACAGAATCTGATTCAGCACCCGCATCTTTCCATTCCATGCGAATCCCAGTTTCTTATAATCATAGCCTTTCAAAACATACTGCACCTTGGACGTGGTCATGAATCCTTCATTTTTAGGATCGATCTCAAATTTCCAGTTTTGGAGAACTCCCGGCTTACTGGTTAGCTTTTGGGTTAATCGTTCCAATGAAGCCTGGAAAGCCTTGACCTCCGGTTTGGGGCATGTAACGGCGGCCGTCCCGTTGGACCGGTTGAACAATAGTGTTGCAGTCGTTCTCAGCTTTTCGGAAATCTCCGCCGCACGATTGTCAAACTGGTTGGATAATTCCGTGATAAAACGGACATACTCAATCCCGCCTTTCAGCTCATTCAGCATCCCCTGGTTTCCCAAGTAGGACAACAGACGGGTGCGGGCATATCCGTATCCATTCTGTTTGACCTGGGCTTCCAGACGAGCCTGATACCGGGTGATAATCTCTTTCAAACGATCCGGTTGGTCATAACGGGAATGATTGATAATCTCCTCAGTCAGTTCAAACAGCTTATCCAACTTGTCGGCCATGGCCTTGCCCGAGACGACCAGTTTGGGCTGAAGATGATCATTACTGTAATTTTCCAGATAACTGGTCAGATAGGTATTGAATCCACCGGTATGAATATTCAGTGCTTTTTCCAGTTCACCGTAAGTATAGTGTTCGGTATTGAGATTCCCTAAACACTCCGTCAATAGGGCAGCATAGGGAATCAGCTCCTGGGGTAACACCCGTAGATCGAAATAGAATCTGGGATAAACGACGCCGTTGGTGAACTGGTCGCAATGCAGGATCGGCATATCCGCTGAAGCGATCGTCACGGCATCGATACGCTGGGCCGCAGGATTGATATCACTTAAATCCAGCATCGGAATAGTGGCCAGGGCTTCCGGAGTATCTTCCCGCTGCTGGTACTCCATCAATTCCTGTGTCTCCTTGACCAGTTTTTGTTTCTGAGTTTCGGTCAATCCGGCTTGGTAGTCATTCAATCGAGCCAGGTTTTTTGTATTGAGTTCCTTCTCCAGTCCCGGTTGGGGTTCCAGAGCCAGCATCAGGGAGTGCGGATTCTGAAGAATGCTCTGATTGATCAGGGATTCCAGATATCCTTCCGAAATCGATTTTTTCAGGGCAGTCAGGATTTTTTCATATTCCAGGCACACAAAGGGATCCTCTTTAAAAAACCATCCCGGCAGAGCCTGGAAATTATACGTCAATCCCTTCTGGGCATCATCTCCCTCACGCAGATTGAATTCGATCCGGTTCAGGATCCCCTGAACGGCTTGTTGATCGAGCCCTTGCTTCAAGACATCCTTCAAAGCCTGATGAACGACCTCCACAAAGCGCTCTTTGTCGGACGTATTGGCGTTCTGAACCACGATCTGGAAAACATTCTGCTGGATATCATCGACACTGGCGGAAACTTCCTTGCCGATCCCGGCTTTCTGCAGAGCCAGACGAAGCGGTGCCGATTCCTGGTTGACCAATAGATTGGCCAGAATATTCAATGCCATCACCAATCGGCGATCCGTATTCAATCCGATCACATAACTTAGTGTCAGATAGGTCTGATTTTCAGTCGGGTCCCCCTCCAAAACGGGATACTGAGATACCACACTTTTCATAGCTGAAAATGGTTTCTGAATCGGAATCTGGGGCTTGATCTTGGTGTTATCGAAGGTTGAGAGATAATTCTGATCGATGAAATCCAGTTCTTTATCCAGATCGGCATTGCCATACAGAAAGATATAGCTGTTGGAGGGATGATAATAGCGGCGGTGGAAATCCAAAAAGGCCTCGGCCGTCAGCTCGGGAATGGCGGTGGGATATCCACCGGAACAGAAACGGTAACTCGATTCCGGAAAAAGTTGCTGGTTGATCCGATAATCCAATTCGCGGGTCGGACTGGAAAAAGCTCCCTTCATCTCATTATAAACGACCCCTTTGAATGTCACCTGGGAATCCGGATCGGTCAGCTCATAATGCCACCCCTCCTGCTTGAATATTCGGGGATCCTGATCGATCAGGGGATAGAGTACCGCGTCCAGATAAACATTCATCAGATTGAAGTAATCCTTGTCATTCATACTGGCTACCGGATAGATCGTAATATCGCTCCCGGTCATGGCATTTAAAAAAGTATTCAGGGATCCCTGGGATAAAATATCGAAGGGACTCTTGACTGGGAAATTCTTGGAACCATTCAGTACAGAGTGCTCCATAATATGGGGTGTTCCGCAATCGGATTCCGGAACTGTCTTGAATGCAATGCTGAATGTCTTGTTTTCATCGGATGATGCAATTTTCAGCAAGCGGGCACCGCTTTTCTGATGCTGAAAGTAAAGACATTCTGCATTGACTTCCTTCACAAATCGCTTTTCCAGCAATTTAAATCCGTGATAGATGTCTCCGGTTTTAAACTCAGCCAAACTCACTCCCGTCCAGGTTAAAATTAAACACACCAGCCATAATCCAGCTAAACCATAACGATACATAACACCTCCAGTTTACAGGTATCATTCCACACCATTCTCAACCGGTAAGACAATCCTCCGGTTGTACGAACGGTTAATTCACTCAATCCATAATCCAGCATAATTAACATCATACGAAATCCATTCCGATTTGTTTCACCGAGTCCAGTCACGGATTGGTTATAAATTGATATCTGAGTCAATCAGGAGAATAATCCATCGAAAGACCACTTACAGCTGCCAATGATTCAGTCATCTCAAATGACAATCATAACGAATTACGGGAGTAATGTCAAGCTGAACGGTTATTTTTTTAAGGTTCCAATCATTTGTAAAGGAGAGGTTGCAAAAATGAAAAATATCAAAGGTTACAAACTACCGGACAACAAGTGAAGAAAACTGTTTCGCACCTGGAGATCGAATCCTGCTGAAGGAGATGGAACCCTAATATTTGGTCTTGACTTTAATAAAAAAATAGGTATACTATTTATTGATATGCAGGAACACTATATTTATTCCGGTGCGATTCACATTCATTCCACCTGGTCCGATGGTTCAAAAAGCATCCCGGAGATAGCCGCTATCGCCGATTCGGTCAATCTGGACTTCTTGCTGATGGCTGATCATCAAACCCTGGAGGGACTCCATCGGGGACAGGAAGAAAAATATGGAAAGACCCACGTCTTGATTGGATGTGAATTGAATGATCCTGAGAATGAAAATCTGAATCACTACCTGGTATTTAATATCGATGAGGAAATTCCCCGGGATTTAAAACCTTCGGAGTATATCCGCGAGGTTAAGAAACGGGGCGGATTAGGATTTATTGCTCACCCGGATGAAATTCGAGGCAATCTGATCCGAAGCTTTCCCGGCAATCCCTGGATTCATTGGGAAAACGACGATTTTGACGGAATTGAAATCTGGAATCAAATGTCGGAATGGATGGAACGGCTGACACCGCTCAACAAACTCTGGATGACGGTTTCTCCCCGCAAGGGAATCTATCAACCCTGTGAACGGACCCTGGCCAAATGGGATCTGCTGAACAGCCGCCGGAAAGTGATCGGAGTTGGCGGAATCGATGTCCATGCCATGCCTTATAAAATCGGACCGTTAACCTTGGTCTTTTTCCCTTATAAAATCCAGTTTCAATCTATTCGCACCAATATCATCCTCGATCAGCCCTTATCGCAGGATTTTCCTACCGCCAAGCAGCAGATCTATCACGCCATCCAACAGGCCAATGCCTATATATACAACCACCGCTGGGGTGAAGTTCGGAATCTGCCCTTCCATCTGCTTCATTCCAACCACCGGATCAGTATTCCGGGAGATCAACTCGGGTATGAACCGGGGCAGAAACTGATCATCGAGCTTCCCCACTGGGGAAAAATCAGAATCATGAATTTTGGATATCCGGTCTATGAAGGATATCATCGGCAATTGACTTACCTGGTCAGCAGCCCGGGGAATTATCGCCTGGAGGTCTACCGGAAACGTCATGGCTGGCTGTTTACCAACAATATCTATATCCAATCCGTTTGACACTCTCAATCCCCGGGCTGTCATGCCGTATGCCCGGTTTCTTGGCTACGCTTTCCGGAGGTCATCATGTTCAAATTATTCCAGCGATTCATAATCCTGATTGCACTATGGTTCCTGTCCCAGCCTCTCCAGGCCGGTCGAGTCTCATCCATCGATCGGATTATTCGGTTTGAGCACCGCCAGGTCAATGAAGATATTACCCCCGGCAACATGGAATTCTATCTGGCTATTCCGGCCTCTAATGAACGGCAGGAAATCCTAGCTTTTGTTCCCGAATCCGGTTACCGGGAAATCGTAACCGATGAATACGGAAATCGGGTCCTGCACTATATCGATCAGCGTGTCTTACCGGGAGAAGTCGTCAGTCATGGATGGATCGCCGAAGTCAGGCTTTACGCGTATCTGTATGATGAACCGGATTCTTTGCAGGCCGCATTCAGATTGACACCCGAGCAGCAAGCCATTTATCTGAGGGATTCGGACAACTACCAACTGACGGATCCGATCATTCGGGACCATGCCCAACGTCATGCCGAAACCCTGACGGATCCGGCCGCCATTATCCGCCACTACTTTGAGTTTCTGATCCATCATCTGACTTATGTGCGGGACTCGATTTGGGATCCGGCCCCTCAGGTGATCAGCCGCCGATCGGGATCCTGTTCGGAATACAATTATGCCTTTTTGGCCCTATGTCGGGCCAAGGGAATTCCATGCCGCTACACCGGAGGAATCACAGTCCACCATAATGAACCGGCCGCCTATAATCCGGTTGTTTCCGAAGACGCCGTTTTTCATCGCTGGAGCGAAGTCTATCTCCCGGGAAAAGCATGGTATCCGGTCGACTGCAGCCGAGGAGGTGGAGAACTGACGCGGTTGGGTAATCCTTATCATCATTATGGACGGCTCCCCAGCGGGACATTACAGACTATGCGGGGAGACGGAACCGGCCAGGCTTTACTGGGATGGGACTATCTTTCACGCGAAATCATCGGATTCAAAAGCTCAGGCAAAGAGGCCAAGGTCGCTTATTGCCTTAGTCAGTATACCCCGGGTGAATTGGAAAAAAAGAGCCGGGAACTGGAATCCGCCATTCATACCACTCCACCCCGGATTGATTGGTCACCCTGGACCTCCAACCCACTGAATCTGGAACTATTGTTGATGGTTGCCCACCAGCTCCCGACACACCGGCTGCCCGAGCTGGTCAATGCCCTCAAATCGGCTCGCCACCCCGAAGCCATCCACTGGAGTATTCTATGCCAAAAACGCAGACTGAACATGATGTTCACCCTGACCTATCCATTCCTGTGCGATCAGAAACTGGCCGACCAGATTACATCAATCATCAAGGGGGAACAGATGGAATTGGTGGAATTCGAGTATTGGTGGCGAAAAGCCAGACCTCTGATCCGGTGGGATCCAACCCAGGAGCGTTTTAGCCTGACGGTCGATCAGATCGACCGATACTGAATCATCAAACAGGGTGCTGATTCGGTAGATCCATCCTATACTCCGGATATCCTTTCAGTAGTGATATCAAAACCCCAACCGCCAATTCCTATGCCCCAGCTGGTCGGCTGAAGGTAACAAACAAAGCACCAAAGCCTGTCTAAATATAAAATCATTGAATTTTCACACTACCGGTTTCATGATAGTCTCCGGCCTGTAACCGGTAATGATAGATCCCGGCCGGCACTTCATAATTATTCAAGTTGATCTCATAATCTCCCGGTAACGATAGCATATCCAAAATAACAGCCACTTCACGCCCGGCTGGATCGAATAAACGGATCACGACCCGGGTTGGAGTGCTGAGCTGAAATCGAATCACGGAATCGGGTTGAAAATCATTCGGACGCCGGTTGGGTGAAACGGGAATTGGCTCAGGCGGGATATCCGGGAGGAGCTCCTTATCCTTATGATCTGTTTTCATCCTGTTCAACCCATTCGATTCACCTTGTATTAGCCGTCCTCCTACTATCTCCAGCAAAGGTTGGCGATGGGTTAGGCTGTCGTAATCAAAACCGATCGCCCAGATAATGACCCCGGCCAGATCATGATCATCGATATACTCTGATTTAAGCCGGACGGATAAACTATCATCATACGAAATGATGTGAGCCCCATCCGGATTGGTCAGGTAAGGAACCCGACAGATTTCATCCCAGGAACGAACATAGCCGGAAGCAAGATATTCATTGATTTTTCGGTATGGAACCGAGGGAGTCTTACTGCCGGTATTGGCTTGCCATAATCCGTCGGCGGTAAAATCGTAGCCGTAGAAGGGAATCCCCAAACAAATTTTCTCGGTCGGCAGGATGTTGGTATAATCCCGGCGGCTTTGATCCATCGATCCATCCGAATCAAGCGGCGATGAGTATAAGGGAGCGACATGACCGGCATGGGAAGTCCAGGCCCCATGATAATCATAGGTCATCACTCCGAACCAGTCCAACTTATCGCATAAGACATGGTAATCAATCCCGTGACACACCCGGGATGAAACCGCGGCCGTCAGCCAGGTTATTCCAGCCTGATCAAAGGCGGCCCTCAATCCCAGAAACAACGCCGTACAATTGGCTTCATCCTTATCGTCCGGATATTCCCAATCGATATCGGCTCCATCATAACCATATAGCAGAATAAAATCCTTCAATTCACGGATGAACCGATTCCTCGATTTTTCATTGGATGCCAGCGCAGTAAACGCATCATCGTATCCCCATCCGCCGACTGAGATCAACACCTTGACATGATTGGCATGAGCCGTCGGTATTAATCCCGGTACGATCAATCCCGGACTATATTCTATCGATCCGTCGGACCGGGGATGAACAAAGGCATGGCAGATATGAGTAAGCTGAGAATAATCAATTCGATCATAGGGATAAAGTGAATAATTCCACTCCGGGTAGTAACCGATCACCCAGCGCCCCCCATTGGCAGCAGTCGCTACCAGACTGAACAGTATCCATAATGATAGGACTTTAATCCTCATTTTCATCTCTACTCGGTTAGCCGGAGGTTAGGATTCAACTTCCCATTGGAATTGATAGTTCAAAAAAGGCGAGATTTATACAAATCGCTTTTACTTTGAAAGAACGTCGTATGGACCAAAGAGGTGGAAAAAGCAACCGGCACATCTCCTGCTCCATAAATAGTATAAATTCTGTCTCAAGCCCAGGTAGGGACAAGTTCGACAATTAAAATAATATAATTGATCCCGTTTAAATGTCAAGCTTTATTTCGTACTAATACCAGGCAGGTAATCACGGATTACTACTCATAACGCAAAGCCGACAACGGATTTGACAATGAAGCTTTCAACACATGGCCCATGACTGTCACGATCATGAAAAAAGCGACGATCATCAGCGGACAAAGGAAAAGGAATGGAGAGACGGTCATTTTCCGGGCAAAGGTCTCCAGCCATCGATTGATCAGCCAATAGGAAACCGGAAGGGTAGTCAGGAACGAAACCGCCATCAACCCTATATATTCCTTCATGAGAAGCCAAATCATCTGGGGCAGGCCGGCCCCGAGAACCTTCCGAATTCCGATTTCCTTGGTCCGCTGCAGCACCATGAAAGATGACAGCCCCAATATTCCCAAACAGGTCACCAAAATCGCCAGCAGGGAGAATGTCCCGAAAACGATTCCAAATCGTTCATCAGATTGATACTGTCGGTTAAAGTATTCATCCAGAAAAAAATGATCGAAGGGATTACCAGGGAAAAACGAAGCGAATAGGGATGGAATGGCTTGAATAGCCGGTTGGGGATTGGATTCGGGAAGAGGGATCGTGATAAATCCCCTGACTCCGCGGCCATACGGAGTAAGTCGATAGAGATGGGGCTCGAAGGCGGCTTTGGCTGATTGCTGGTGATAATCCTTCAGGACACCGATCACCGTGTAAATTTCATCCCAATAACTGACCTTTTCACCGACTACATGGTGGATATCGGGAAATCCCATCCATTTGACCGCGGTTTCATTCAGAATAAGCCCCATTGAGTCGGCCGGGTAATCCTTGGAAAAATTTCGGCCGGCCACCAAGCTCAGCCTGAAGACCGGAATGAAATCATAATCTACACCCACAATCTGATAATTCTTGCCCTGATCCGTTCCGACCCGATGAATATCACCGGCATCCCAATAGATTTGTTTACCCGGTACTTCAGTTACCACGGAAATCCGATCAATTTTGAACTGACGAACCAATTCTTCCC
Organism: Candidatus Delongbacteria bacterium; assembly: GCA_017997825.1. Taxonomy (GTDB): domain Bacteria; phylum JAGOEH01; class JAGOEH01; order JAGOEH01; family JAGOEH01; genus JAGOEH01. Next base: position 16,102 of record JAGOEH010000017.1, read on the forward strand.
GAAATGCCGCCAGTTGGCCGGGAAATCCTTCCGATCGAACCCGGGGGAGACGAATGACCATTATTTGATCTTTACGGAATCCCAATTCCCGGCTTTTCATGAACGACAGCTGCCGGAATACGGTTACCGTTAAGGTCAGAAGGATAATCGCAATAGCAAACTGTCCAACCACCAGAATCTTACGCAAACTGATGCCTCTGACCGAGTTTCCAAGTTTCCCCTTGAGAACATCCTTCGGTTGATAAGAGGAAAGAACGATTACCGGATAAAAACCGGAAAGAATAATACTGATCAGAAAAAGAGCCGGCATCACCATCCAGAACCAACTCTGGTCAAAAATAGAGAGCTGAGGCGGCAGACCGCTGAAACGATTGAATTGAGACTGAATCAGCAGAATCATCACCAGGGTACACCCCATCGAGAGTCCATTAGTCACCACCGTTTCGAAAAAGAATTGGGTAATCAATTGCCGGCGGGTGGCGCCGACCACTTTTCTCAATCCGGTTTCCCTGGCACGGGTCAGGGCGCGGGCCGTTGACAGATTAATATAGTTAACCGCCGCAATGATTACAATGAACAAAGCAATAATGGATAGAAATCTAACGGTATCGGCATCTCCATTGACTTCATACTCCTGCATGTAATGGGAGGTGAGATGGATCTCCTCCAGCGGCTGAACATCCAGCTCAATTCGGATTTTATAATGCTGGAACATCTCCCCCAATTCACGGGCGATTTCCTGATTCAGCTTTGTCTCGAAGGCTTGGGGATCGGCATCGGTCGTAAAAAGAATATAGGTGAAAAATCCGGTATCTCCCCAGGATTGATCGATATCATCTCCCAACAACCGATAAATATTGGCAAAAGAAAGAATGATATCCATCTTGAGATGCGAATTGGACGGATTATCTTCATAGACACCGACAATCCGGTAATCGTTCTTTTTATCCAGACTCAGAACCTGCCCGATCGGATTCTGTCGGCCAAAATATTTGATGGCAGTTGATTTGGAGATTAAAGCGGTATTGGGATTCTGAAGGTTTTCTCCGGGACGGCCCTGAATCAAATGGAGAGCAAAGATGGAAAAAAACTGAGGTTCAGCAAAAAAAATCCGCTCTTCAATGAATGATTGATCGGCATGAGATATCGACCCGGTGAAACGGAAAATACGAGCGGCGTGCTCCACTTCGGGATAATGGCTGCGGATCATCAAAGCGGCCGGTGGACAGCAGGAAGCGAATCGGGCATACTGTCCCTGATGGTCGCTCCGATCATACCGGATCCGATAGATTCTCCGGTAATTGGGATATACCCGATCAAAACTCTTTTCATAGTTCACATAATGCAGAATCAACAGACAAGCCGTCATGCTGATTGCCAGCCCCAGGATGGTAATCATGGAAATCAGGCGGTTCTTCATCAGATGGCGGTATGAGATTATGAAATAATTCTTTAGCATAGTGGTTCCTTTTTTCCAATAGTGGATCGATCGATGGATAGTAACCGTAATTACAGATGAAAAGCACCGGTAACATTTTCGGTAATAATCTGTCCATCAAAGAGATTGACGATCCGATGGGTTTTTTCGGCATAGGAAGGAGAATGGGTTACCATGATGACTGTCGTTCCCTCCTCATTCAAACGGCATAGAAGCTCCATAACCTCATCCCCGTTTTTTGAATCCAGGTTACCAGTCGGTTCATCGGCCAGCAATAAGACGGGATTGGCAATCACCGCCCGGGCGACGGCCGCCCGCTGTTGTTGTCCGCCCGACAATTGCTGGGGAAAATGCCGACCGCGATGCATGATTTCCATCTGTTCCAGAATACGGTTGACTCGTTTTCGACGCTCATCCGATTTATATCCCAAATAAAGCAGCGGCAGCTCAACATTTTCAAAAACAGTCAGTTCATCGATCAGATTGAAACTCTGAAAAACAAAACCGATATTGTGTTTTCGAAGATAGCTTCGTCGGGACTCCGTACAATGACTGACATTCTCATCCATAAAACAGTATTCTCCGTCCGTAGGAAGATCCAGCATTCCCAAAATGTTCAACAGGGTGGATTTGCCGCAGCCTGAGGGCCCCATAATGGCGGTAAACTCACCCCGCTTGATTTCCAGATTGACCCGGTTCAGGGCAACCGTCTCAATTTCTTCGGTTCGATAGTGTTTTACCAGGTTTCGGATTGTAATCATCGGCTTTACTCCTTGGTTGATATCATGGGAAGGATGGACGATAATCCTTGACAATGTCCAATACCGGACATCTCATCATGCTTAGCTTCATTCAGTTTTAATTCATTCCATAATGATCAGTTTATCCAAATGGCCCCAGTTTTCATACCCGGATATAATCACCTTATCCCCGGCCTGAAGTCCTTCCAGTAACTCATAGGAATCGGGATTCTGACGCCCGATCCTGATCGATCGTCTCCGAGCCGAATGGCCGGAGGAATCCAAAACAAAAATCCAGTGGCCTCCGGTATACTGGTAAAAAGCGCCTTTCTCGAACTGAAGAGAGGTTCTCCGATCTCCCATCAACAGATCGATATGCATGCTCTGTCCGCGCCGGATACCGCGGGGAAATTCTCCCACAAATTGAAGATCGACCTGAAACTTGCCGGATCTGACCTCAGGAAAGATCCGCTCGATAACCAATCGATAGCTGGAAGAATCGAATCGGATCCTGGCCGATTGCCCTTTCTTAATCCGGCTGATATAATACTCATCAATATCGGCTCTGACCTTGAATTGCTCCAGCAGATCAATCTGGCCGATTCTTGCGCCGGGAGCCATCGATTCTCCGATTTCAGCTTTGAGCGAGGTCAATTGACCATCCATCGGCGCTCGAACCACCAGATCATTCAGATTCTTACGAGCCAATTCAAGATTCCTCTCCATATACTTCAGAGAAGCCGTCAGCTGCTCAATCTGATCCACCCGAAAGACTGAATCACGATGGAATGATTCCACCGCCATCTTTCGTTTGGCTACCAGGTAGTCATAATCGGTCATAAAATCCTCGAATTCCCGGACAGGAATCAAGTGTCTGACCGACAATTGCTCCTGGGTATTTTTCTGTCGTTCCGCTTTCGTGACCTGGCGGTTCAAGTCCAAAATATCGTTCAACTGAGCCATCCGGTTCTGTTCCGCCGATATCTTCAGATAATGCAGATTATTCATCTGATCAAACAACTGGGATTGACGGTACATTATATCCAGCAGCAATTGGGTATTGGAAAGCCTAACAATCGGATCACCGGTTTTCAGAATCGTCCCCTCCTCCACATAGCGTTCCTCGACAATTCCCCCCTGTACCAGATCCAGATAAACACTCCGCAATGATTGAACCTGTCCCAGTAGCGAAATACTTTCCTGAAACTCCTCCAATCTGACTTCAGCTATAATGAGGCGATCGGCATTCACTCTCATGACCGCCCCGCCATCCTGCTTGATAAACACCAATCCATAGCCGGCCAGGAATATGAGGACCAACAGGATGATCCCCCATTTCCATTTCTTGCGATACGGAGTGCTGATCGGTCTGTCCATGATTGTCATTCCTTTCCCAATTGATTCTATCAAATTCTTAATATTCAGTTCACTTTTCCGACATCAGGTTTATTCATGCGGCCTAATTCGCCGGCATGACAATAAATCACCGATCCGCAATCATCTTCCACCATCACTAGCAGGTTTAATGCCAATCCCATCCATCGCGACCGACTAGCAAAATGAGCACCATCAGCCGGATCCTCAGACCGATATTTTCCTACCCACCTGTCCAAAATCGGCTAGCGAGTGTCCGTAAATGGACATTCTTGACTTGACAATCCGATCCTGGTGTATTATTTTATTGTTAAGGGATTACCCCCATCGTCTAGAGAATACAAACCGCCCAGGGGTGTTCATGGATAGACCCTATGGTGACAGATCCCTGGGAAAACCCACCCAACCATAATCGGATGGATGAGAAGATGAATTCAAAAATCAAAGGCCGAGTACTAATTATCGATGATGATGAAGCTATTCTTGAGGCTTTAAGACTGTTATTAAAACAGACGATTGAGACTGTCCATACCGATAGTGTCCCAGAGCGGGCGATCCAGCATCTGAAAGATCAGGAGTATGATGCTCTCATTTTGGATCTTCATTTTTCGCCGGAACGGCCCGATTCCAAGGACGGATTCACCCTGTTGACCCGGATCCATCGGGATCATCCGGAATTAGGAATCATCATCATGACGGCTTTTGGAGAGATTGAAGACGCCGTTCGGGCAATAAAGGACGGGGCGATGGATTACATCACCAAACCCTGGGAGAATGAAAAGCTTGTAACAACGATCCGGTCGGCCATCAAGCTGACGCAATCAGTCCGGGAGATCGAGAAGCTGAAAGTGATCCAGGCCGAACTGATTCATCAGACACAATGGGCCGGGCATGACATGGTGGGACAAAGCCGGGCGCTGAGGGAAATTCAGACTTTGATTCAAAAGGTATCCCGAACCGACGCCAATGTTCTGATTCTGGGAGAAAACGGAACCGGAAAGGAGCTGGTGGCCCGTGCGATCCATCAACATTCTGACCGGATCAATGCCCCCTTTATCAGCGTCGATATGGGAGCTATCCCGGAGTCCTTATTTGAAAGCGAGCTATTCGGATATACCCGGGGAGCATTCACCGGCGCTCTGAATGATCGTGCCGGCCGATTCGAAATCGCCCACCAAGGCACTCTTTTTCTGGATGAAATCGGAAATCTTTCTCTCCCGCTTCAGGCTAAATTATTGACTGTTCTTCAAAACCGGCAGGTCTACCGAATCGGTTCCAACCAACCCCGTCACATCAATATTCGTTTGATCTGCGCCACCAATCTCCCAATCACCAGTTTGATCCAGGACAATCAATTCAGACAGGATCTTCTTTTTCGGATCAATACGGTCGAGATCCGGGTTCCTCCCTTACGGGAGCGAATAGAAGATATTCCCATTCTGGCCCGCCATTTTTTGAATCTCTACCGCAAAAAATACAACAAACCAAATCTGGAGCTTTCTCCCACGGCATATCCTGTCCTTCAGCACTATCCCTGGCCCGGCAATGTCAGGGAATTGCAGCATACCATCGAACGGAGCATCATCCTGAGCGAAATGGATTGTCTGACTCCAGCGGATTTCCCTTTCTCATCCACTCTCCCCCTTCCACCGGCCGAACCGGTTGATCTGAATCTGGAACAGCTTGAAAGACAAACCATACTCCGAGCCCTTCATAAAAATGAGGGCAATATTTCCCAGACAGCCCGCGACCTGGGTCTTAAACGTCAGACGCTATATCGGCGGTTATATAAACATGGTTTATAAACGATTCAGATTCCGAATCATAGAACGGATTGCCGGATTATGCCTGACCATCAGCCTGATCGGTCTCATGATCCGATGGAACTATGGCGGGTTATGGGCAACAGTCGGAACAGTCATCCTGGTTTACCAGATTATCCACCTGATCCGATTGATCGAACACAGCCATCAGCAATTGACTCAATTCCTTTTTTCAATGGAATACTCGGATTTTACTATCCGATTTCGATCCAGCCATCCTGATCCTGAATTTGAAGAATTAAATAACGCCTTCAACCGGATTCTGGAACGATATAAACAAATCCGGTTAAACGGGGAACAAAACCGTAAATTTCTGCACTTTGTCATTCAGCATGTTCCCATTGGACTCATGGTCATCGATCGAATATCAGGACAGTGTAAACTGATCAATCCGGCAGCCGGAAAAATGCTGCAGATCCCACCGACCGGATCGCTCAGTCATTTACCGCCCGAATGGGCCGACAGCCTGCCCCATTTCGCCCACCATGAAAAAAGGATTATCAAATTCTGCCGGGAGGGGATCTATTATCAAATACTAACCCAAGCCACCCATTTCAGGACAGGAGAACATTCCTTTATCCTGTATTCATTCCAGAATATCCAATCGGAGTTGGATGAAAAGGAAGCCGACACTTGGTTAAACCTGATCCGGGTATTAACTCACGAGATCATGAATTCAATCAGTCCAATCGGTTCACTCAGTTCAACCTTGAATCAACTGCTGCAACGAGACCAGCTGTTCCAATTACATCCGGAAGCCCAGGAGACGATGCATGATATTCGGTCGGGAATGACAACCATCCATAAAAGGAGTCAGGGATTGCTTCATTTCATCCAGGCTTATCGAAACCTGGCTCGTATCCCGATACCGGATTTCCAATGGGTATCGGTCCAATCCATTTTTGAGCATATTATCCCCCTGATCCGGGTTCAGCTTGAGCAGGTTCCCGCAATTCAATTCAGACAGGAGGTCAATCCGGACAACCTGAAACTGACTGTCGATTCCGCTCTGATCGAGCAGGTCATTCTGAATTTGATTATCAATTCCATCCAGGCCTTGGCAACCTCAACCCAACCCGAGATTATACTTTCATCCGGCATGGATGGCCGCGGACATGCCTGGATCCGTGTAACCGACAATGGTCCTGGTATTCCGTCTCAGGAGATCAGCCAAATCTTCACTCCTTTTTACACCACCAAACAAACCGGATCGGGGATCGGTCTGACATGGTCCCGACAAATCATGAGACTTCATCATGGATCGATTCGGGTTGAATCTCATCCCGGAATCATCACCCATGTCACACTCTACTTCAGTTGATTTCCCTGGAACAGAAAACTAAGGGTGTTTTTTTTATTTGACTTTTACTCCGCTTTGGATTAGTATTTAGATTATCGACTGGAATCAACAGACACTATCGATTCAACACTCAGGAACCATCGTTAACCGTCACCATCGTCATCCAAGCCTGCCGGTCATGGCTCCGGGTGAAACAGAAACACCAAGAATCTTAATTCGGGAGTCACGGGTGAAAATCAGGCGATGGATTTGGGGAATGGGAATACTCCTGGCGGGGTGGATTTCATCCTCCTTGGCTCAATCGTTTGAAACGGTTCATCTCCATTGTTTTCCCCCATTTCGGTCACCGATATCCGCCACAGGGGATATTGACCAGGACGGACGGGACGAGCTGTTTTTATCCGGTAAGACCTCAGACTGCACATGGGAGGCCGGGCTTTATCGATATCAAGATAAAAGCTTTATCCGCCTGGAATCATCATTAATCCCCTTATACGAGGGTCGGGCTTGTTTTCTGGATTACGACCATGATGGGGATGCCGATCTGTGTTACAGTGGAATGGATTCAACCCAAACCGGCCGATTCTTCCTCTATCGAAACACCGGTTCAGGATTGATCCGGGATGAGAGTATCAACCTGGCAGCCCTGAATTTATGCCGATTGGAGTCTTCCGATTTCAATCTGGACGGTTGGATGGATCTGCTGTATGCCGGAATCGATTCCGAGGGAGTATACATCATCAATCTATGGTATGGCATGCCGCAGAAATGGTATTCAGCCTATTCGGAATTACCGGCTTTATACCCGGGAGAGTATCTGTGCACCGATCTTGACCGCGACGGTCTGCCGGATATTTTAGCCGGAGGAAAAAGTAAAAGCGGAACTCTGATCAACCAGATTTACTTTAATCAGAATTATGGTCAGCGCATGGCCAAAGATTCACGGTTCACCGGGCCGGAACTGGTTTTTACCGGAATGGAATCCATCGATATCGATCATGACGGGGATCAGGATGTGGTTTTCAGTGGATACCAGTCCGGATATCAACCGATCAGCGGAATTTTCCTCAACCGCCCTACCGGAACCCTCGATCCGGATTATCGAGTTTTGGAGCCGATTCAGGGTGATTTGACCCTCTCCGACTTTGATCTGGATGGTAATCCGGATCTGATCCTATCCGGACTGAACCGGGATCTAAAGCCTGAAACCCACTATATTAGCGGGATTCAATCCAATCCACCCTCTCTCTCTTCCCGGCTCTTGTCAATCCGGGGAGTCTTGATCGCCAATGATTTCGATCGGGATCTGAAACCGGACTGGCTGGTTCTGGGAGAGGATTCCCTTTCCCATTTTTCGGCCATCCTGATGATTAACAATACCTCGATCGACAATCATCAACCTGGATTCACCCAGCCTTTACCCCCCCCCCAGGTCCAGACGGACCGCATTCTGCTCGATCTGCCTGCCGGCCGTGACGACCATACGCCGGTCCTTTCCCTGCGATACCAGATTAAAGTGGGCACCCAAGCCCATCCCGATACAATCATCAGTGCCGCAGACTGTGATCCCCGTTCATCCATGATATTTTCGCCGAATCAGATATCCCGGCACGTCTCAATCCAACCGGGGGAATACCAGTGGCAGGCCCGAATCATGGATAATGCCGGCGGATTTTCAGATTGGAGTCAGCCGGTATCGTTCTCCGTATCGGACTACATTCAGGCTGGATTTGACATGATAGGCCTTTCCAAAGGCCGAGTCACCACGGCCGATTTCAATCAGGACGGACGCCCGGATATGGCCATCAACGGATTCAACACCCTTCAACAGCCCTATTGCACCGTATACCTGAATCAAAACGGCCGTTTCTCAAGCCTTCAGAACTATACCGCCTGGTCAGGTGCCGGATATGGAACGATCTATCCTTATGACCTGAATCTGGATTCTTATCCCGATCTGTGGATTACCGGATCGGAAAAAAACACCCAGACCAACGCCACCGGCTTAACCCGTGGATATCTTAATCAGAACAATCAATGGAATATCATGGTTCCAAGCATTCATACCGGAACCGACATCAAAAATGAGTTTCCGAATCTGATTGAAAGTCAGGTTATGATGACCCATCTGGACCAGGATCCCGATCCGGAACTGATCCTGTGCGGGGGCGAAAACCTGGGATCCAACAATATCCCACCTCGGTTTTATATCTACACTTACCGGGGAGGCACCCGTTTTGATCAATGGTCTGAACCGGGAATTCCGGGCTATCGGTATGGCGGATTCGATTGCGGAGACTTGAATGGCGATGGATTAACCGATATCGTCATCAACGGACTGACCTTTGTGGGCGGGGGTTCAAGTCAACTCAAGGCCCGCTGTAATATCTACCTGCAGGGACCGAATCATCGGTTCCCCGCAATCGATAGCAGCATTGCCCTGCAGGGCATGCATGTGGACGGCGTTGTCAAGCTGTTTGATCTGGATCGGGATCAGGATTTGGACATCGTGATCTGTGGGGGAAGCGATGATTACAGCCAGGCTTATACCTTGATCTACCGGAACGACTATCCGGATTTTCCCCTGATCAAGCAACTGCCCGGGGTATTCGCAGGTGATATAGCTATTGGAGATATCGATCACAATACCGAACCCGACCTGTTCATCACCGGGTGGCGGCCGGATTCCAGCCGGGCATTCTCATGCCTGTATCGGCAAATCGATGGTAACTACATTCCATACCCGATTCCAAGCATCAGCCGGCTTTACTGGTCAACGGCTTGTCTGGCCGACTACGATCAGGATGGAAATCCGGATCTGGCCCACGCCGGAATCGATACGCTGGAAAATCCACAATTGATCGTTTATCGCAACTCCTTTTTTCCTGCCGGAATCAGCTTTCCCCTGCCTTCCGAACCTCCATCCCTTGAATCGTTGATTTCCCAGGATACGGTGCGGTTCAGCTGGCAAGGCGGTCTGGACGGGCGCAACAATACATCTCACGGTCTTGCCTATCAGTTGACGGTCCGGGATGCCTCCAGCCGGCCAATCTATTGCTCTGACTGGGTGACAGGTTCTACAGGATTGCTTCTTCACGGATTATCCGACGGAAATTATACTGCAGAAATCCGATCCCGTGACAATGCCGGCCGGGTTTCTTCCCATCAGCGGATCAATAGTTTTTATATTGATACCGCTCCTCCGGAGATCACCGATGTTATAATGCCGGACCTATGCGGAATCGGCTCATTAACGGTGACCATCTATACCCATGATCCCTCCGGTCTGGATTCGGTTTCCTATCCCCATCTATATCTTCATCGTAGCGACCAGGATACCCTTCCATTCACCATCAACACCATGGCACAGAATTTGATCATAGCCACAGTCGATATTCCATCCGATCTGCCGGAAGGGGATTATAACCTGTCGATCCATCATCTGAGCGACCGACGACATAATAGCCAATCCCTCCCAATTCAACTGGGTAAAATCCGGATCGATACCCGGCGCCCCCGTTTACACCATTCATATCCAACCAGTATGCAGGTTCAGGTTTCAAGCCTGACCACGATCCGTTTATGGTTCGACCGGAAACTGGCAGTATCCAGTCTGAGTCAAGAGCATTTCAGTCTAACCGACTTATCCAGTAATCAATCGATTAATGGAGAGTTTTTCCTAACATTCCAGGATACTCTGTCCCTGTTGACTTTCGCTCCCTCAGAACGTCTAAATTTTCTAACTCCCTATCGTATCAAAGCCTCTGCCCAAATTGCGGATACCTTGGGAAATCCCCTGGAGCAGGATTATCTGATTCAGTTTACCACCGGCAGCCTGATCAAACCGGATTCCGGAGCCATCCTCTATTCGGCGGATTCAAGTCTCAGCCTTTATATCCCCCCCATGGCACTCAATGCCGAAGAAGAAATCAGTATCGAGATCCAGGACTCCGATTCCCGGTTGGAATGGCCGGAACTGGAGTTTAGAATCAATCCCATGCTGGCATTTCGTCAACCGGTCACGCTCAAGCGTCATCATCCGACTGCATCCGCTCAGATTCCGACCCAGCCCATTCATTTTGAATACTATGACAGCTTGAATCACCAATGGGAAAAATTGGGAGGATATCTGAATCAGGAGGAACTGTCGGTTCCCATCAATCAAACCGGCCGATTCCGAATCATGGAATCCACGGATTCCGTTCCTTCGCGGGCCGTTATCCCGAACCGAATCGTGCTCAACCCAAGGGTGTTCAATCCCGACAATCCGGAGAAACCGGAACTGGATATATCATTCACACTGGAGCAATCCGACCGGATTGATCTGAAACTATTCAATTCGGCCGGGGATTTGATTGTAGTCTTGAAATCCGGCCAATTGCTTCCAACCGGAAATTATACCATGGCTTGGGATGGACGTGACCAGAACCATCATCGGGTTCGGGACGGCCTCTATATCGTAGTGCTCAGAACTAGCCGTCAGGTCTTTAAGAAAAGCATAGCCGTACTGAGAAAAAACTGAATCCCGATTTGCAGAAGCAGGCATCCGGATTCAACTCGAATCAACCGGAAGAGGTCATATGATTGATTCATGGTTTGTGAAAGTATTCATCCTTTGGTTGATCATGATCGCTGGCGGAATGGCCGACTTTATTGATATCAGCCGGACGAAAGGCATGCCGTTATGCTCTCTCGAGTATTCGACCTCGGGAATTGCCTGGAATTGCCTGAACCATCAGTTAATCCCCGATGACTACTTTCCTGAGGCCTTCATCACCTCTTATGAAACCGGTAATGTTCCAGTTATCGAGTTCTATCTGAACGATTCGAGCGGGTTTACCAATATCGGTCCCCGGATCATCGTCAGCGGGAAAATGGTGCCGATTGAACCGGGTTCCAATCTTTGTCCCGGGTTATTGAATCTGGATCATCAGAAAAGTCTGGATCTGATCCTGCTCAATACCCGCGGAGCCGTCTATCGGTATTTCAATTTGAGCCTGGGCATCCGCCCGACCATGGAAAGCTATGATTTTTTACCCGCTGGGCTCAATCCGGATCTAACCGGTTATGGAACCGGGGATCTGAATAACGACAACTATCCCGACTTCATCCTGACACCCCGCTATCAGCCGCCGATTCTTTATTTATCAAACAACGACCCGATCTCCAAGAACACCCCCCCCCTTTATCCGTTCCGTCAGCGGTGCGACACCCGACAGGTCCTCATATTCGATATCAACCGCGACCAGTTCAAGGATATCTATTTTATTAATTTCGGCCGGCCCAACACCTTCTATCTCAATCTTGGAAACGGCCAATTCCTTGAGCAATCCTGCCCATTGGGCATCGATCTATGTGCTGGAAGTACGGGGGCTGCAGTGGCGGATTACAACCATGACGGATGGATCGATATTTTCGTGACCGGATATGGGGTCAGCCGCCTGTTCATCAACCGAGAAGGGGTAAAATTTGACGATCGGACACACTCCTTCCGGGCCGGGTACACCGGATACTGTAATGACGCAACAGCCGGGGATTTCGATAACGACGGTTTCATCGACCTTTACCTGGCCATAGGAAATCCGGATGCATCACCTGCTAAAAGCAACCTCCTGCTCAAAAACCATCGGGGAGAGTATTTCGAATCCTTATCCGATCTAATCACCGGAATATCGGAATCATCAACGTGTGCGACCTGGGTAGACTACAACAATGACGGCCATTTGGATTTATGGGTCGGCAATCATGGAAAAAACCGCATGTTCGAGAATCGGGATCAAACGCCAAACTCCATCCGGCTCAACCTGCAAGCCGGATTATCCGGCACCCATACCAATCTGCCGGCTTATAACGGAGAATTCATCCTACTGGATCCCTCCGGACAGGAGCTTTGTCGCAAACAAATCATCTATGATCGCGAGCCGGGTAATAGTTTGATTTTTACCGGTATCGAAGCTGGAATAACCTATACGATCCGAATTATCCATCCATGGCTGTCCCAGCCTTATGAAATCACCGGCCAAGCCGGCCGGCAACTGGTTTTGGATGGAATCTATTAATCGATCCAAGCCAAACTCCCGATCCATACCTCCCAGCCCGAAACCCGGAAAATCCCAAGAAAATAACTTGATTTTATCATTGAAAACCATTATATTCCATAAAATCCACTTCTCGAGCCCGATGGTTTCCCCGATCAGACTAAAACCGAAAGCAGGAAGCGGGTATTCAAGGCCATCACCCCAATCCGGAGTCACGGAGTCTTTTCCGTCTCTCCCTCGAATCAGGGTAAGAGGTCTTG
>JAGOEH010000192.1 GCA_017997825.1 Candidatus Delongbacteria bacterium
GATGAAGCCTCCGAATCATTTCAAAGGCTTCATACCCGTCCCGGCATTCGCCGATAATCTCCAGCTCCGGACAGGAAGCGGCCAATTCCCGGATCAGGTCCCGGGCTGGTTTTTCGTCATCGATGATCAGCGTCCGGATCCGAAGCGGAATCATAGCGTACTCTCCGGAGGGTTTATCGGGATCTCCAGCCAAACGGTGAAGGTATCGGGCCGGGATAGATCCAGTTCGAAGCGGTACTGATTGCCATACAGATTGGTCAGGCGTTTCCGGGCATTCTCCAGCGCCGTACCGGAGCCGGTGGTGGGCGATGGAAGCCGGTAAACGCGATTAGGGGAATGGTTACTGATCCGGCAGCACAACCGCTGGTTTTGTTGGCTGATATCAAGACGGATCGTTCCCCCGGAACGGCTATCAGCGACCCCGTATTTGACGGCATTCTCGATCAGGGGCTGTAACAGCAGAGCCGGAAATTCCCGCGCCATCAAGCGTTCATCGATCTTTTCGGCGTAATCGAGCCGATCCTCAAAGCGAACCTTCTCGATCTCCAGATAGGTGTGAACCAATTCCAGTTCTTCCCGGAGCGGAATCAGATTGCGGTCAGTGCTCATCAACGAAAAATGAAGCAATTCCGAAAGTTTGGCGATCATCCGGCGGGCTTTATCCGGTTCCCGCCCAATCAAGGCATTGACCGAATTAAGCGAGTTAAATAAAAAATGCGGATTCATCTGCAGCCGCAGCGCTCTCAATTCCGATTCCCGAACCAGAACCGCCATTTCAGCCGTCTTCAACTCCCGTTCACGGAAATTCCGATAGTAGATAATGGTATAGAACACCCCGGCCAGAACGATATAATAAAACAACCCGAACAGATACTGCCAGCCGACCACCTGATTGAAACGGACCAACGCCAGTACCTCCATGCCCCATAATCCGATCCACAGGCCATACAACAGCGCCAGCCAAATCAAGGTCACCAGGTGAGCCAGTCCCAGATGAAACAAAACAACCACGCCGAATGAATGTTTTTCCAGGCTGAAATAGTTACAGAATTTCCAGATGCCATAGCTGAGCAGGGCATAGACATAATTGGAGGAAAACGAGGTCCAGATCGCCGCAATCAGCGGTATATCGGGAGTCTGAAAAAAAAGAACCAGGCAGTAAATCCCACCCCAGCAGGTCCAGATTACCCAGGCCAGAAAGATAAAGCGTCTTTTTTGAAGTTCCATCATGCATCTCATTTTGCGTGATCATCATCCTCGGACTAATCGGGATAACGGTATCCTATCTTTTTACGGATAGGTCAGTCAGGAATAGAATTCACAGTAGAAAACTCAATATAAATAAAAAATAGAAAAATTCAAGTCCCGATCCATCAGGGGCATTTCTTTTCCAGATTCCGCATCAGGTCATAGCGTACCCAGCCATAATCCGGATTAATAGCCAAGGCGGCATTGAACTCGCGTTCAGCCGCCTGACAATCCCCTTCTTCCAGATAGACCATGCCCAGCCAGGCATGAGCTTCTTCGCGCCCCCAATCCGGATAAATCGGAAGCTCGGGCCGAAATTTTCGAAAGCAGGTGATCGCTTTCAAAAAATCGCGGACGGCTTTTTCGGGTCCGCCGCCAAACATACCGGGCTTATACTTGTTGGAAATCCCGGAGAAAAGGTAGACCCGGGGATTGGTCGAATCCAATTCAATCGCTTTCTCCAGACAGCCGGCCGATTTGGGGCCATAGATAAAGCTGGATGCCATACCCGTGATTTTGAGACCATACAACGATCCAAGCAGGGCGTGGGTATCGGCCGCATTTTTTTTCAGGTCCAGGCTCTTTTTCAAATGATCGATTCCATCATCCACATAGCGTTCATAATCGGTTTCTCTGGATTTGGAGCGATAGTAATTGGCCAACCGGTAATCGGACAATCCCAGGTAGTAATGGCCCAGCCAGGCATGAGCCGGATGGGAAGAAAGGCGTTCATAAATGGACCGGGCTTGCAGCATCAGGGGTTCCGACCATTGGTTGTGTCCTTGTTCAAGCAATCGGCCGGCCTGAACGAACATCGAATCGGCCGAGCTTCCGGCTTGGGTGAGTGTGAAGGATAACAGCCATGCCAGACCGATAATCCAACCGCTTACTTTTTTCATCATTATCTCCTTTGCATAGACAGGATTAATAGCTCCAATCCCAGACCAATCCGAAGTAGATCGAGCGATCGAAGGAGCTGCACCGGGCTGATCGTCGCAGGAAGTCCTGGGAATAGTAATAATCGAAGATATTCTCCCGGTCGGTCAGATTGGAAACCGCCAGGTAGAAGGTTGTCCGGGTCGATGCGATCAGTTCGCCCATCCAGGTCAGCGTCAGATCGCATTTGAAGAACGGAGGAACCCGGCAGTCATGATACCGGTCCGGCCCCGAGGTATAGGGTTTTCCCGACGCATACTGCATGCGGCCGCCCAGACCGAACCCAGCCGGCAGATTCAGATTCAACACCAGATTCAGGTTATGGGGGATATCGAACTCGGGGGAACTGATCCGGGGTGCATCCAGCCAGTACCGCCGGGCTTTCAGAAAGCTATAGGAGAAACGGCCTGAAAAAGGTCCCCACGAGTGTTTGATAAAAACATCCATCCCCCAGGCATAACCATGACCGTCATTGATATAATTCAACAGGCTGTCCTCCTGTATCAAATGGGTATAGCGTTTATAATAGCCCTCCACCCGGACAATGGATTCGTCCGATTGCCGAGAGATACCCACAATATAATGCATGGCCCGCATCGGGTCAAGATCGGAATTCCCGACCCAATCATCATAATACTCGGCGTCCGGGATCTGGTGGAAGATTCCCCATGCCAGGCTCAGATTCCAAATGGATCGGATGGATCGAACCAGAGACACCCGGGGATCCAGCATCCATTGGCCGGATTGGGACTCCCGGCTCAGCCGGATTCCGGCTGTGGATTTGATCCCCGCACGGATCCATTCCCATTCGCTGAATCCCGCTGGATTCCAGGATCGATAATCGGTATCAAAGCGTTTCACCGGGGCCAGAGGATCAAAATTATCCTCATCCTGCGGGACTGTTCCCCGGACATCGGTCAGGTTGTAAAAGAGTTCGCCCCCTGTTCGCCACACCAGGCCTGAAGAGAAGTATCCCTCCCGGGTCAATCGATACTGAAGCTGGCGATCGTGAAAATCCAGATCCAAAGCGGCCATATCCATTCGATTACGATAATCGGACCAGGCAAGATTGCTTTTAATCTGCCGATGACGATCCCCGTCCCGATAGCGTAAATTATAGAACCGGCTTTCTCCGTCGCCTTGATAGAAGGTGGCATAATCGGGATTATCGACCGAAGCCCCAACTTTATCCTGAGATTGATAGACAAACAGCTTCAGTTGGCGGGATGATGTAATCTGCCAGATCAGATTCAGATTCAGGTCATAGGACGAGGGATAATGAATGAAATCGTCGCGGGTATGGTTAAGGCGGAACAGCATTTCGGTATTACTGTGGTTACCGGAAAAATTGAGTCCCAGTTTCTCGTTGATGAGGGGCAGGCTGAGAGCTCCCGACTCGGCAGCCAGACCCAGTCCAAAATTGAGCGATGGCTGGTGGGGTATTTCCCGGCTTTCCATGGCCAGGGCCGATGAAAGGGCATTGCCCCATAAGGCCGAGTATCCGCCGCTGGAGAAAAAGGTCCCTTTGAGTAAAAACGGGGAAAAGCAGCCGAAGAATCCGCCGGTGGGAGACTCGAACTTATAGGGATGACGGATGACGGCATCATCCAGCGTGATGATGTTTTCGGTGACATCGCCGCCCCGCACGAACAGGCCGGCCCCTTCATCGACCTGCTGTAATCCGGGAAATGATTTGATCGCCCAGAACAGATCGGCGGCCGCTCCCGGGGTTCGGACCACATCCAGACTGGAAAGCGTAACATGCTCCTCATCCGCCGCCCGGTATGATCCGGCTTCCACCCAGATTGTATCACGGGACAGGACACTGGCCCGCATCACGATAGCCAAACGGTAAACCGGAGCTGCCAGATCGATCGATTGTGTCCATTTCCGGTATCCCATAAATTGACATACTACCACAGCCGGACCGGATTGCTCAGTTGTAAACTCAAATACCCCGGCCTGATCACTGATAGTCCCATCCAACCCTCCCTCCAGATAAATATTGGCATACGGCAGGACCTCCCCCTCTTCGGTGGTGACCGTACCCCGAATCACGGTCCCGGCCTGGAGCACCGTCATGGACATGATCAGAACTCCGACCAGTCCGAATCCGAAATTTTTTATCCATCGATACGCTCGCATAGGATCTCCTTTCGACCGTAAGATAGATCATAGACATGGAGGTGTCCAGTATCAATCGGTCAATGGCGGAATGATTCGGTGAACGTTGCTGAGGGAGCGGCCAATGGTGGAATGATTCGGCTTATGCTCGATAAACCGGATCAGAATCCGGGACTTGACACCGGACAGGAAATTGATTATGATCATGGTGAATTATCCGGGCGCCAAGACGAAAAAAACCGGCAGGAACGAACACCCTTCACCCAAGGATACACGATGATCTCACCTACCCCTTCATCTTTTCGGGGATTTTATCCCGAAACCATCCCATTTTTCATCGAACTGAAACTGAATGACAGCAAGAGCTGGTATCAGGACCATAAGGAGGAATACAAAAAATACGCCCTGGAACCGTTTCAGCGGTTGGTGGAGGATTTGAGCGATACCATCCGATCGATCGATCCGGAACTGGATACCACCGCATCCTCCGGCCGCGCCATATCCCGCATCTATCGGGATATCCGTTTTTCAAAGGATAAAAGCCTGTACCGTGAAAACATGTGGATCACATTCAAACGGAGGATTCCCGACTGGCAGACGACGCCGGCCTTTTTTTTCGAGCTGACACCCAACCGGTACCGTTTCGGCATGGGCTATTATTTGGTGGAACGAGCCACTATGGAGAATTTACGGCGATATATTTTGGAAAAACCGACGCAATTTTCGGAATTGGTTAGTCAACTCCAACACCCCATTTTGTTTTCCGCTGAGGGCAATGAGTACAAACGCCCTCCCGTGACAGAGTACCCGGAAGAATTCGGGCCTTGGATTATGAAGAAAGAGATCTATCTGTGTCACAACCGATCCATCGACGACACCCTCTACTCAGCGGACTTGGTCGAGGATCTGAAAACCGGGTTCAAGCAATTGGAACCCTGGTACCATTTTTTCCACAAAATCAGGGCAATCAAGTCCTAACATGCCTGATCCGCCTCAAACAGATCGTCATGGAAATACTGTATCGTCATATCTTATCGGACAATCCGGTAAATCATGCAAAAGCGACAATCGCGCTCAAAATCAGCCACTAGGATAAAACCCGGATTGTCGGGCGATGCCCAATCCAGGCTATAACACAATCCGGAATAGCAGGCGGATCATTTTTCGATCGGAACCTGTCACCCAAAGCGACAACAGCCTGGAACGGATTAAAGATCGAAACGGCAATGATTATTTTAGAGCCTTGAATCCGTCAATCCGTATTCGATACCGTCGATCAGCGCACGCCAACTGGCTTCGATGATATTGGAATGAGCGCCGATGGTTGTCCAGGAGCGCCCCGGTTGGCCTTCCCGGCGAAAATCGATCAGGGCCCGGGTGGTGGACGCGGTATCGGAATCGCTATCCAGGATTCGGACCTTATAATCGGTAAGATGGATGTGCATGATCTCGGGATAGAAGGCCAGCAGGGCTTTGCGGAGAGCGGCATTCAGTGCATCGACCGGGCCGTTGCCGTCGGCAACGGTATGGAGAAGCTGATCACCGACTTTGACTTTCACGGTAGCCTCACTGAAAACATCAGGGCCGCGCCGGTCTTCAATCACCACCATAAAATCGATCACTTCAAAGGGAGGGGTATAATCGGCCGAGGCCCGCCGCAACATCAGA
>JAGOEH010000193.1 GCA_017997825.1 Candidatus Delongbacteria bacterium
AAAAATGCCGGCGTTGTAAGACGGGCCCGGGATAATTCCAATCCATTCCCCGCCGTAAATGAATCGCCTTAACCATCGCCTGGACCGATTCCGCAAAGCTTTTGGCCTGCCGGAGCGTCTCGATGGTCCGAATCCCATTCAGCCGAAAATAGCGGCTGACCAGCATATCAATCTCCAATCGCGTCGGCGGCCGCTGATCAATGATAAACTCCATCCAACGGCTGATTTTCTCCAGATAGTCGGCATAATTCATCCGGCCCGGCTTCCGATAGGCAGCAAACGACGCCGGATCACCGGTCTGCCAGCTCAAGGTGATCTGTTTGAACCGGATGGGCTTCAATTGATCCAGCAAACGATCGGAAGCCGGTGAGCCATTGGTGACCAATTCCGGCAGCAGTCCGGTCGTTCGCTGATTGTAATCCAGAATTTCCGGCAGATCAGGATGAAGGGTGGGCTCCCCCATGGTGTGAAACAACAGATTACACCTTAGTCCCAGATCACGAACCTGATCCAGAATCCGGAATGCCAGGTGTTTATCCATCATCGTGAGGGGACGCTTCATCTGATCGGAGGCACAAAAGGTACAATGAAAATTGCAGATATTGGTCAATTCGATGAAGACGGATTCAATTTGAGAAATCTGATTGGGGGGTAAATCGCGGTGTGACGGATGCGCCGATGGATCGATGATCATGGTGCTATCACTTCGGTTTCGTTCGTATCATCATCCCAGCCGAAATCTTCCGGTGAAGGCGGAGTGATCCGGATCTGAGCCAGCAGATGGGAAAAATCGTCGGGCAAAGGAGCAAAAAAGCAGACAGGCATGCCGGTCACCGGATGGATAAAGCCAAGGGACCAGGCATGGAGCATTTGGCGTGAGACGGTGCTCAGGGGAGCCAGCATTTCGCGCCGCAACAGCGGCGGCATCGATTTGCAGTAGACCGGATCCTGGCCGTAAACCGGATCGCCGACCACCGGATGGCGAATCGCCTGAAGATGGACCCGGATCTGATGGGTTCGGCCGGTAATCAATCGGATACCCACCAGACTGACGATTTCCCGGGATGCCAGCACGCGGTAATCGGAACGGGCATCGCGGGCCCGGAGTCCATCGGGAACGATCCGTTTACGATCGCGGGGATGTCGTCCCAGCGGCAGTTCAATCCGACCCCGATCGGGATCGGGGGTGTTCCAGACCAGTGCCAGGTAATATTTACGGATCCGGCGCTCCTTGAGAGCCTGAGCCAGACGGGCATGGACCGCATCGGTCCGGGCAATGATCAGCAATCCGCTGGTGTCCTTGTCCAGACGATGAACGATCCCGGGCCGGATGGGATGACTCCCGGCGGATAGCCCCTGGATATGATGGAGCAGCGCATTGACCAAGGTCGAACGGGAATGACCGGCCGCCGGATGAACAACCATGCCCGGGGGTTTGTTGATAACCACCAGATACTCATCCTGATAAATGATACTCAAAGGGATGGCTTCAGGTTGGGGCACCGATTCGGGCTGGGGCGCTTCAAGCTCCCCCTCGATCCGGTCCCCGATCGACAACGCATAACCGGTCTTGACCGGCCGACCGTTAACCCGGATCGATCCGGAACGAATGGCCTGCTGAATCCGGCTGCGGGTGATTTCGGAATCCCATTGATGCAAAAAATGATCCAGCCGCTGTCCCTGACATGCAGCTTCAACCGTGAATGAAATAGGAGGCATGGAGGTTATTTTTTCTTGAAATCCTCGATCAACACCAGTCCGATTCCGACCAGCAGAAAGGCATCGGCCGGATTATAAACGTACCAGCGCCATCGGGCAGAAAGTCCCATATCGATAAAATCGGTCACCTGATGATACATCAGCCGATCAGCCACGTTTCCCAGCGCACCGCCGGCAATCAATCCCAGACCGATCACCAGCAGGGCCGGCAGCGGATCATGCCGGATCAGATAGTATAGAATAAAACCCATCGACAACACAGCGGCCGGGAAAAAGATATACTCCATCGGCAGCGGCAATCCAAAAATGGCATGGCGGTTGATGACATGGGTAATTCTCAGATAGGATCCCAGCAGATCCAGGCTCTCCCCCGGACTGAAGCGGGATCTGACCCAGATTTTGCTCAGTTGATCCAGCGCAAAACAGACCAGGCTGATAATCAGCCACCAGATAATCGATTTACGCTTTATTTTTCTCCTCCTTCATCTTGCATTCGATGCATTTGGAGGCATGGGGCACAGCTTTGAGCCGTTCTAAATTGATATCCCCGCCGCAAATCTGGCATTTCCCGTCATAGGAACCATTATCGATCCGCCGTAAGGCTTCGGACAGATGATGAAGAAAACGCCCTTCGCGCGAGGCCAGAAAGAAAGTCTTCTCCCGCTCGATGGCATCGGTTCCCTGATCCGCCATGTGAAAGGAATAGGAGGATATATCACCGGATGATTCCTTGCTGGTGGTATCCATTTTTTCCTTGTAGATCGAAAGCTGATCTTCCAGTTCCGCTTTTTTTTGCAGAATGATCTGCCGGATCTCGTCTATCTGTGCTTTGGTGATCATACACCCTCCTTTAAATAAATGGGATGACGTGTTGAATCAGACTCTCACGGAGCGTTCGTTCCGACAAGCGGGGTGAATCCGGTTCGGATACCGAACGGACAAGGGGGGATGGAGCAGTCTGAGAGTTATGAATCGTATCGTGAAGCTCCCCGTCAGAGGAGATCGGGGCGTTCGGAACGGAATCGGGGCGAGACGCAACGATCGACCAGGCCCGGCATTTCATACCGGCCGCATAAGCCGTCAGGATAATGGAGAGCAGCCGGCCGTCGACCACATCGGCTCCCATCGATCGATACCAGCGGAGTTCGGCCGGTGTGATGAAGGAGGGATGGTCCAACCCCAACAGGACGGCCGATTCGATCGGACGGCAGGGGGAACGGTTATCGGCATAGACCTGCTTGACATCGGCAAACTCGATCCCGCGTCCTCTAAAAAACTCGATCAGCGGATTCCGGGACAAAAAATTAAGATGATCGCCAATCCTGACCCACTCCCCGATCTGAAATCGGAAATGGAGTGCCGGCGATAAGGAAACCGCCAAAATCTGCTTGATCCCGGCATCCCGGCATCGATCCCAGAATGAAACGCTATAGTCAACCGTATCGGAAACCATTACCGAAATGGTGTGATCATCCAGACGCCAGGGTATGACGGGCGCCGAAGCGGATTGCGACACATCGGCCGGTTGAAGATGCAGGATCTCGATCAATGGCGGATCGAGCACCAGGCAGGTGGAAGAAAAAGCCATCCTGAATCGTCCTTTCAACTATGACGGGATACCGGAATCATCCGGATCGGTTTCATCATGGCGCAGATCAGGGTTGAACTGATCCCGCAAAATGGATAACTGGGTATTCAGCAAATTATAGATTTCCCAATAAATTCGGTTTTTCTCGCGAGTCAGATCGTTGAATTGGATCTGGAGATGATCCATCTGGGTTTTAGCCTGATGCAGAACGGTCTGGGCCTCGTTCTCGGCCTGACTGAGCGTAAACCGGGCTTGCTGTTTGGCCTGTTCCTTAACCTCTTCCGAGGTTTTCTGCGAAATCAGCAGCGTTTCCTTGAGCGTGCTTTCCAACCCCTGATACTCCTTGATTTTGGCCTGAAGATCAAGCCCCTTTTCTTTCAGTTGGGAATTCTCACGCTGCAGAATCTCGATTTCCGAGGCAACGATCTCCATGAAGGAATCGACTTCTTCCCGGTTATAACCGAACCAGCGTCGATTGAATTTGTTTTTACGGATATCCAGAGGAGTGATAGTCATGGCATCTCCTTTATCAGATTCGAGGGCCGAAAACGGCACTGCCGATCCTCACCATGGTCGAGCCTTCTTGAATGGCCCATCGGTAATCGTGACTCATTCCCATCGACAGATGAAGCATCTCAAAATGATCGCTCCGGCAGGATTTCAATTCATCCGCCAGCCGGCGTAAAGCTTGGAAACACTGACGCACCCGGCGTTCCTGATCCGAATACTCGGCGATGGTCATCAGGCCCGCTATCCGGATCCGGTCCAATTTCAGCAATTCGGGCAGATCCCTCATCAGTTGATCCCGGCTATACCCATACTTGGTTTCTTCCGGTGAGGTTTTAATCTCCAACAGAAGAGTAGGCCGTGTACCGGTCTCTCCGGCCTGCTGATCGATCCGCCGGGCTAACTCGAGCGAATCGACCGATTGGATCATCTCGAAACATCCCACGGCTTTATTCACCTTATTGGATTGGAGATGACCGATGAAATGCCAGGCAATTTCAGGCAGATCAAGACTCTCGGTTTTGGGTAAGGCCTCCTGAATCCGGTTTTCTCCAAAATCCCGGGCTCCGGCTCGGTAAGCCTCCCGGATTGCCTCCAACGATACCGTTTTACTGACCACGATCAATCGGACATCATTCTCCGGACGCCCCGATTGACGAAGTTCCCGGGCAATATCATCCCGTAAATAATTCAAATTTTCCGCTATATGACCCATCGCTATGCCTCAAGGGTTTCTTTCTGTTTCTAAAGTATAATCAATATGGAAATAAAAATCAACATAATTTTTCATTCTCAATAATCAAATTCCATTAATCGTTCCCTTTCAGGCTCTCTTCCATCCAGGACCGATACTCCGGCAGTATTTCCGACAGGGGATAGGCTACAATCTCAGGCAGCTCATACGGATGAAGCCTCCGAATGGCATCCTGAACCTCACCATAGAGATGCGACGCCGTCTTGATATGACATCGCCATTCCCGCGCCGTTTCCATTACACCCTTCCACCGGTAATAGCTCTGAATGGGACCCTCGACCTGAACGCAGGCAGCCAGACGAAACTCCACCAAATAACGGGCTATCCTTTCAGCATCAGTCGGCTCACCAAGCGTGGTCACAATCTGAATCCATTCTGTCATCATTGACCTCCACAGTATCCCGGGTTAATCCGCCTCACGGTCGGTACGGGTCGAACTCATACCCCCCGATCGGAATTCCATTCGAAGCCACCCAAAATCCATTATGACACATATTTGCCATAATGTCAAAGGGATCGATTGTCACACTAGCTTTTATCTGCCATTATGACATTATCAGGATAATGATCCACACGAGCCATCGTAGCCCTATCTGCTATCTCATTATCTTTCTTATTGTTCCACCAATTGGCACAAGATTTGCATTTATCAAGAATGAAGAATGAATTCAAACCACAAGGAGGAGCCCATGTCTCTGATTAAAAGACCCTACGATCTCTTCGGACTGAAGAGCGATGTCAACCGAGTGTTCGACGGCCTGTTCGGTGAGAACTGGGATACGCCGGCCGGTTCCAGTTGGACCCCGGTCGTGGATATCTCGGATGATAAAGACAATCTCTATGTATCGGCGGAAGTTCCCGGCATGGACAAGGATGAGATCAAAGTCAACATCAAGAATCATCTGTTGACCATTTGCGGAGAAAAGAAAACCAATCAGGAGGAGAAGGACAAGAACTATTATCGATCGGAACGGTCATACGGAATGTTCTGTCGTTCTTTCGAGCTGCCGGATACGCTGGCGGCGGACAAGATCGAAGCCGAGTACCGGAACGGGGTGTTGAAGCTGACGATTCCCAAACGGGAGGAAGCCAAACCCCGAGAGATTGAAGTCAAGATCAAATAAGGGAACTTGAGGTTAGCCCAGCCCATGCCGATCGGCATGGGCTTTTTTTTTTAGGATTCGATGGGAACTTTAATTTTCAGCCAGGGGGTATAGAACGGCCCCTCATGGCGCAATTCGCTTTGATAGAGCACAATCTCCGGTACATGTTCCAGAATGGGTTCCCAGGGTTGCGTCTGAAGCCGCTGGGTCAGATCCTCAGGGGGATTGTTGTTCTTAATCCGTCCCAGGGTCAGGTGGGGGGAAAAGGGATGAGCCTCCAGAGGGATC
>JAGOEH010000194.1 GCA_017997825.1 Candidatus Delongbacteria bacterium
GATTATCCCCATCCGCAATGTATTGATAAAACTGAACGTTCTGCCGGTCAAAAATATTGATGAACTGAATCGAACACACAATCTTGTTGCTGCACCCCCAATAAATCTCCCGGTAAATCCCGATATCCAGCCGGAAATAAAAAGGATACCGGTTATACAACTGCTTGTTGTCGACCAACCTCCATACTTGATTGGTTTCATCATACTGTTTTTTCTTGTAATAATTGACGAATCCGGAACCCAAAATCAACTTCAACGAGGTCTTCCACAGGGGATAATTCTTCATCTGATCCTGCACAAAAAAAGTCAGGGTATGATTCTGTTCCAGCGGCCGCGGCAAATAGCCCAGACTGTCGTTCCGGATATCCTCTTTGGTGTTGAGATAGCTGTAAGTGATCCAGGAATACATATCCTCGACCAGGTTCCCCCCCATGTACAGATCCAGTCCCGCCGCATAAGCCCGGGCGTCATTCCTGCCGGAATAGATGATCTGCAGATCGTTGAGATGATAGCTGATCAGATCCCGCATATCCTTATAATAAGCCTCGGCCTTGATGATCCGCTTGCCCTCCGACAGCCGTTTCACCCCCAGAATATATTCGGTGGATTTCTGGGATTTTAAAGCCGCTAAATTCTCCTGATTATAGGGTATCCCGGCTTCCTTGTATACCGGGGGCTGACTATACAGACCGATCGATCCGTACCAGTCGGTCTCAGGACTGTACTGATAATGGAAATTGAGCCGGGGATTGAGGCGATGCTCATGATTACCCTCATTATAATAATAGCGTAATCCGGTATTGATCTCCATCCGGGGCGAAATCTCCCAGATCCGGTTGCCGTAAAAGGAGAGCTTACCGGAATTGACCCGATTGTCCCCTAAGAACTCAAAGGAGTTGATCTGGATATCGGAATTGATGTCCTGATTGTATTCATAAATATGCTCCTGCAGCAAATGATGGGAAAATTCCATTCCCACCTGATAGGAGCGCCGGCGGTCCACCGCCAGTTTGTAACTCCATTGGCGCATCCGGAAAGCGTTGTCGATGATATGCCAATTGAACTGGTCCGGTTCAATGGTCTCACCGGTATCCGGATCGGTCATCTCGGGCCGGTCGATATCGCCCTCCGCCGAGCCGGTCATATCGGAATAATCCTCCTGGATGGTCCGGGTTTTAATATCGCTGTCGATCGATTCATCATCGCGGTACCAGGTGAAAACCTGCTGCAGCTCCAAACCGGGATTGAGCTCAAAATTCAGCGAAAAAGCCTGGACAAAGGTATTAAAGGTTGCCTGCTCATCGCCCTCGAATACAAAATCAACCCGTTTGAAATTGAAAAGATAGGTATCCTGATAGACCACCCATTTGTTGGAGGGTGCCAGATAAAAATCCTTCCAGTTGTTGATGGAAAGGACGTTCAACCTGAGCCGGGGGTTGATCTGATGGGTCAGACTGAACTGGAGATCGGACAGATGAGGGGCATAATTGCCCTTCAATTTGTAGTTTTTAAAAAAGCTGGCCAGGCGATGATGCCGGATACCGGCGATCAAATGGGTCGACGGGTTGAGCTGCCAACTGGCCATCATGTTATAATCCATCAGGCTGGCATGAAAATTTCCTGAAAAACTCTTCTGGTTTTGATCATAATAATGAATATCCAAGGCGGAGGATAGCTTGTCCCCGTATGTGGCATCCATCCCGCCCGAATAGAACCGCAAATCCTTGATCATAAAGGGATTGGGCAGACTGCCGTTCTCCTGGATGGCCCGCCGCAGGACCACCGGCTGAAACACCTCGACTCGGTTGATATAGATCAGGTTTTCATCGAAATTGCCGCCGCGCACATTGTAGCGATTGGAAAACTCATTGTTGGACGTGACACCCGGCAGACTGTGGATGGTCTGGGAAACATCGTTGAACGCGAACGGAACGACCCGCTGGATGGTATGATCGATGGTATAGGAAAAGTGTTCGGGGGATGACAATGAGGATTGATTGACCTCAACCTCATTCATTCTGTAATCGGCTGGAACCAATCGGATGACCGGTCGAACTCCGTCCTTCACCAGTAAACAGGTATCACGATATGAAATGTGAGTGATTCGTACCGAATCTCCCCCGGCCGGCAGGGCGAGTCGAAAACGCCCGAGGGAATCACTGGTCGTCCCCGTTTTCTGATGGAGCCTGACAACATTGGCATTGACGACCGGCCGGCCGCTCTGGCTATCGCGTAATACGCCCTGATAGTCATCGGCAACAGTCAAGCCAGCTATACACAGTACCAAAAAGATAAAAAGGGAAATAAAAAAAGAACGATTTCCAGCCCTGCTTAAGGCATTAAATAAGCTTGTAACCAAAGTCCACATCCTGTTAAAAGTTCATCAAACCAGTTACAAACTTTGATATGTTCTCTAATGACCTCGATCGGGCTTGGAATTGAAGTTAAAATCGAATGACGATGAGGGTAGAAGGATTCGAACCTTCGACCAACAGCTTAAAAGGCTGCTGCTCTGCCAGCTGAGCTATACCCCCACAAAAAGGTGTCTCAATATAGTCCTTTTTGGAATTAAAGTCAAGAGCTTTTTTTATTTTTCTTTGTCGGAGATCGGATGATTCTGGAGTTGGGGGTACTTGAGCACCATGACCGGTTTGGTAGATTTGCGAACCACTTTTTCAGTCACCGAACCCAACATAGCGAACAACGAAAAGGTATGACCATGAGATCCCATGATGATACAGTCCACATTCTCCTCGATCTCGGTCTGCAGGATCTCTTCAAAGGCATTCCCTTCCTTGATGATATAACGGATGTTCAATTCGGGATAGCGTTCCTTAATCTCTTTGCAACGCTGTTCGGTGGCTTGTCGCATATCATCGAATCTATCGTAGAAAAAAGCCGGCAACAAGGTATTACCGTAAATGGCATAGGAGGTTTCGATCTCGATCACATGTAGCAGCAGCAATTCAGCCTGATGATTCCGGGCGAATTCCAAGGCATCCGCCAAAGCGTAATCCGAGTAGATGGAGAAATCGGTCGGAAAAAGGATTTTGTCAAACTTCATGCCAAGCCTCCCTGCGTTATAATGATCATCCTAAGCCACCGGGATTCCGTCACCCGCCCATCCCCTCCGGCCCGGAATCCGGAAACCGGAAAGCCATCGTGTCATAGAGACCCGGAATACTCACATCGCCATCGCCGCCATCCAGACGGAAATGAGCGCCTGTTATCTCCAGCCATGACACAGATATAACCTTTAACCCCATAAACTACCATCGGTTCAAAAAAGTTCCAATAAAATTGTACCGCCCCGGAGTTTCCGGAACAGGTCCCGGTATCGGAAAATTGATGTTGACTTTTAGGCGGTTTTTTTTAACATTGGGGCCATGAATATTCGGAATCTGGAAACAGGACTCAATCCGCCCCAACTGGAGGCGGTCCGGCAGATCGACGGCCCCCTGCTGGTCTTTGCCGGAGCCGGCAGCGGCAAGACCAAGGTGATCACCCACCGGATCGGCTATATGCTCAGCCGGGATATCCCCCCCACCCACATCCTGGCGGTCACCTTCACCAACAAAGCCGCCGATGAGATGAAAAAGCGGATCGGGACCCTGTGCCGTGAGATCAAGCCGCGCGAGTTGACGGTCAACACCTTTCACGCTTTCGGCGTCAAAATCCTGCGCCGCTACATCCACCACCTCAACTATAAAACCAACTTCTGCATCTATACCGAACAGGAACGGCGTTCCCTGCTGAAAAAAATCCTGAACCAGGATTTCCGCGGGATCGGCGGCAGCTTTCTGCAGGCCGCCGAAATTACCATCAGCCACTGGAAAAACGCCATGCTGCTGCCGCCCGATATCACCGAAAAAGAAATGAAGAACGAACAGGGATTCATGATCTCGGAAATCTATAAACGCTATCAAACCGCACTTCAATCCCTGAACGCCCTCGATTTTGACGATTTGATCCTGCTGACGGCCACCCTGTGGCGGATCTCACCCCAGGCTCTCCAGGAATGCCAACAACGATACCGCTATATCATGGTGGACGAATTCCAGGATACCAATGCCGCCCAGTACACCCTGCTGCGCCAGTTGACCCAAATGCAGCAGAACATCTGCGTGGTGGGAGACGACGACCAGAGTATCTATAGCTGGCGGGGCGCCGATATCGCCAATATCCTCAATTTCGAAAAGGATTATCCCGGCACCCGAACCATCCGGCTGGAACAAAACTACCGGTCCACCCAGACCATTCTGGATGCCGCCAACAGCCTGATCGCCAATAATCCCACCCGGGCCGAAAAAAAACTATGGAGCAACAAAGGGACCGGATACCAACTGGACTCCTTTCAGGTCATCGACGAAAACCGGGAAGCCGAACTGGTGGCCGATAAGATTCTGCAGATCCGCCAGTCCCTCCAGATGAGTTTCAACCAGTTCGCCGTCCTCTACCGCAGCAACGCCCAGTCCCGCAACTTCGAAATGGAATTCCGGAAAAAAAAGATCCCCTACCTGATCCTGGGAGGACAGAATTTCTTCGATCGTAAAGAGGTCAAGGATATTGTCGCCTATCTCAATGTGATCCTGAATCCGGACGATGACATCAACCTGCTGCGCATCATCAACTGCCCCCGGCGCGGGATCGGCGAGAACTCCCTGATCAAGATCATCGGCCTGAGCCATCAGCATAACCGGCCCATCTTCGATATCCTCAAACACCATCTGAATACAGCCGATCTGAGTCCCACCAACCGCAAAAGCATCAACGAATTCCTGTGGCTGCTGGATGAATACCGCTACCACTTCCTGCATTCCGATCGCAAAAGCGATACCCTGGCCCGATTCCTGGAAGTCATCAACTACAAACGGGAACTACAGGTCCTCTATAAACAGGACGACCAGATCGAAGCACGCTGGCAGAACGTCCAGGAGGTTATCAACGCCCTGGGCAAGGCCGAAGACGATAACCCCGACATGGAACTGCCGGAATTTATCGACCAGATCAGCCTGGGCGACGAGGAAAGCCTCTACGATAAGGACAAGGAACAAAAAGAAGCCAGCAGCGTCCGTCTGATGACCTTTCACAGCGCCAAAGGCATGGAATTCCCCTTTGTTTTCATGGTCGGAATGGAGGAAAAGATATTTCCCCACGAAAAGGCCATCCAGGACCGCAGTCTGGAAGAGGAGCGCCGGCTGTGCTATGTCGGAATCACCCGCGCCCAACAGCACCTGATCCTGGTCCATACCCGGCAGCGTTACCGCAACGGCAAACCGATGATGTCGGTTCCCTCCCGCTTTTACAAAGAGATCCCACCCCACCTGATTAACAGGAGAATAATGAATGAAAGCCTTTCATGAATTGGTCCATATCATCGCCCGGCTGCGCCATCCCGAGAAGGGATGCCCGTGGGACATCAAACAGACCCCGCAATCCCTGATGCCCTATCTGCTGGAGGAAACCTACGAACTGATGGAGGCCGTCCAAAACGAGAACGACGACCAAATCAAGGAAGAACTGGGGGATCTGCTGCTGCACATCCTGTTTCAGGCCCGGCTGGCCGAGGAAAGCCGCCGCTTCAGCCTGGAGGATGTAGTGGAACGGATCAACCGGAAACTGATCGAACGCCATCCCCATGTCTTCGAATCGGATCAAGCCATCAGCGCCGAAGAGGTGCTGAAAAACTGGGAAAAGATCAAAAAGAAAAAAAGCTCACGCGGAGTCCTGGGCGGAGTCCCGACCAAACTCCCGGCACTGCTGAAAGCCCAACGGGTTCAGGAAAAAGCGGCCGGGGTCGGCTTTGATTGGCCGGAACTGGCCCCGGTCATGGATAAAGTTCGGGAGGAATGGCAGGAATTCGAGGATGCCATGCAGAGTCAAAATTCGGAGCATATCGAGGAAGAACTGGGAGATATGCTCTTTACCCTGGTC
>JAGOEH010000195.1 GCA_017997825.1 Candidatus Delongbacteria bacterium
GGCGATAACGTCACCGGCGAATATATCTTCATTGCTTTGTTTTTGGGTGACATGCTGGTAGGTTTTGTATCCGCCGGAGAGGTTGACGGCCGATGTGAAACCGTGCTGAACCAGGATGCGGCAGGCCAGATAGCCTCGCAGGCCCACCCCGCAGAAAACCACAATCCGGCGATCGCGCGGCAGTTCCGCCAAACGAGATCGCAACTCATCCACCGGAATATTGAGGGCGCCTTCGATAGTACCCAGCCTGAATTCCTCGGGGGTTCGCACATCCAAGAGCAGGTTTTCGGCCGGATCCAAACGGCTGATCTGATGCCAATGAATAATGTTGACCCTTCCCTGCAGAATGTTCTCGGCCACGTACCCGGCCATCTGGACCGGATCTTTGGCCGAGGAATAGGGCGGGGCATAGGCATGTTCCAGTTCGGTCAGCTCATAGACCGTGGCCTGATGCCGGATCATGGTCGACAGCACATCGATCCGCTTATCGATTCCTTGGTAGCCGATCATTTGGGCACCCAATAAGCGGCCGGTTTCCGGGGCGAACACGATTTTGAGGCTTAACGGAGTGGCATCGGGATAGTACCCGGCATGGGATGAGGCATGGATGATGGAGGCCTGATAGGGCATCCCGATTCGCCGGAGTGTTTTTTCGGAGAGACCGCAGGAGGCCACGGTCAGGTCAAAGACTTTGGCAATGGCGGTATGGATGGATCCGTGATACTCACGGGTATTCCCCACTACAATATTATCGGCGGCCATTCGTCCCTGTTTGTTGGCCGGACCGGCCAGATAGGTCAGACTGCTCTCCCCGGTCAACGGATCCGGATACTCGATGGCGTCACCAACCCCGTAAATGTCGGGATTGGACGTTTGAAGGAAGGCATTGACCTTAATTCCCCCGCGAGGCCCCAATTCCAGCCCGGCCTCTTTGGCCAATCGGCTTTCCGGTCGGATCCCGATGGAAAGAATAACCAGATCGGTGGGGATGATGCGTCCGCTCTGCAGATGGATCATGATTTTATGATCCCGGCGTTCGAAGGAGGAGACCCCGTCTTTCAGATAAAACTCGACCTGCTTGGTTTTGAGATGCTGATGGACTTCCGCCGCCATCTCATAATCCAACGGGGTCATGACCTGTTCGGCCATCTCTACAATGGTGACCGATACGCCCCGATGGTTCAGGTTTTCCGCCATTTCCAATCCGATGAATCCGGCTCCCACCACCACTGCATGGCGGGGATGACGCTTTTCCAAATGCTGTTGAATCCGGTCGATATCCATCACGTTACGTAGGGTATAGATGGCCGGATCATTGATGCCCGGGATCCCCGGCCGGATCGGTTCGGCACCCGGCGAAAGAACCAGCTTGTCGTACTGCTCCGTGTAAAGGCGATCATTCCTCAGGTCGCGAATCTCTAAACTATGATCACCCGGATTGATCCGCACTACTTCATGATTGACCCGGACATCGATCCGAAAGCGCCCGCCGAATCCCTCCGGGGTCTGGACAAACAGCCGATCCCGTTCCTGGATCACACCGCCTAAGTAATAGGGTAATCCGCAATTGGCATAGGAGATATGTTCACCCCGTTCCAACAGAATGATTTCAGCTTTCTCATCCAAGCGACGTAATCGGGCGGCTGCACTGGCGCCTCCAGCCACTCCTCCGATGATCACATACTTCGACATGTTTATCCCCCTTTGGGTTATCGATTATAATAAATGACAATAGTTGCTAATAACAAATATAAGCTGGTTTTATGGAAATGTCAAGTTATTTTTACTTTATTCGAAAAACTGGACGGATGAAACCGCATTGATTATTATGATAGTGATCGGATCATCGAGTGGGATCTATTGGGATCCTGATCGATGAATCCATCAGGGGGGAACTCTTGGATTTGATCTGCGTATTTGTCTATTGAGTAATCCTGAATTTTATGAACTTATCAAAACCGATTTCGGAGCCGTGGTGCTTCAGAAGGCGATCAAGATGGATATCAAATCAACCTTTCCGGAAATGATAGTCGATCTGATTGGTGATACCCGTCGGGCATGGGACGATGCCGGGCTGGAGATACCGGAATGGTTGGCGGTTTATTCACCGGAACAGCAGATACGTAATGAACGGCGGCTCGACCGCCGGTTAGTGGAAGTTCGCCGGGGGTTCAGTGCTGATCGGATCCCTTCCGATATGGCCGGGCGTCTGGAGTTTCTGAATCGAATGGAATTGTCCCTTTACCGGCATGGGATTCCGATGGATGACCTTTCGCCGGATCATCAGCAGGCTTTTCGGCACCTGAGCTTTGAGTTTGTCCGCCAGTCGCTCCAATTTGATCCCGATCTGGGCTGGGCGGAAATCAAACAAGCGATCCGCAATATCTGGATTATGGGTACGATTCAATTCTATCTGGGAATACCCATTCGTCTGGAATCTCCGATGCTGGCGTACAGTCTGCTCTATCCCTATACCGATAATTATCTGGATGATGGTCAGCGGAGCGCAGATGAAAAACGACGGTTCTGTGGTATGATTGATGCCTCCATCCGGGGGGAGCGGGTCAGGGTAGGGGAATCCCGGCTGGAATCCGGAATCACGGCCCTGTTGGATCGGATCAATGGCTCCTATCCGGCGGCAGATTTGCCGATGGTTCGGTTGGGATTGTCGGCCATTCTGAACGGCCAAATCCTGAGTCTGGAACAGCAGGCGAAAAATACGATCTCAGACGATGATTTACTGACGATAACCCTGGCTAAGGGGGGATCATCCGTGCTGGCGGATGCCCTGCTGGTCGATCCCGGTCTCCAGTCGGACGAGTTACGGTTTTTTTTCGGAATGGGTGTTTTTTTACAATTGATTGATGATTTTCAGGATATGGTCAAGGATGAACAACAGCGCCATCAGACCCTATTTAGCAACCTGGGGATGACGGGGTGTCCCAATGATCTGGATGGCCTGGTTTGCCGGATTCTGCATCTGATTGATAATCTTACTGCCGTGGACATCAAAGAAGAGGACCTATCCCGCCGTAACTCCGCCCGTATGATCCGGAACCAATCGATCCAGTTGGTGATGCAGACGATCGCGGTTCATGCCGATCGGCTCTCTTCCTCCTTCATCGAACGAATGGAATCCTGTTCGAGTCTCAGATTTGAAGCTATCCGGCGGCTCAAGTCGGAAGCCGTGCGATTGGACCATCAGAAAAATGATGAGACTTTCAAAAAATTGAATAGTTGATAATCCGATTCGCAATACTGTCCTATCCGAAATCCTCTATTGGCTTGAGTTAAACATTCCCACACGGGAGCGGCACGGAATTTGCATTGGTAAAACCCCGTGTGGCTGTGACAAAATCGGATTTAAAGCCGGGAGGAGTCTATGAACATGATTAAACGCAATCGTTGGATAATCGGACTATGTTTGATGATAGTCAGTTTGATGATGGTCATCGGCGGATATCGTCCCGGCCGGCCGGCAGCGGCATCTATCTGTATCAGCTGGAAACCCGCGGGGGAGTCCGCAACGGGAAAATGACGCTCTTACGATAGTTTCGTCTCATTCACTATCGTTCAATACCCCGGTCATGCTCAGGCTGACCGGGGTTTTTTTATGCGTGCGCCCGGCAGGGCGCACCGACCTGGAGATACAAGTCCTGAAACTATTGGCATAACGGCAAGGGTGTCGGTGATCCAGCCGGTTATTGCCTGAATCCGAATGAAACAGTGGGTGGGGTGATCTGAATCTCTGCCGCTTGTTGGCCGATTGGATGAAGGCAGAGTGGGCAGAGATTCATGGGGTGGCGGCTGATGGATGATTTCAGAATTGGCTTGACAAATTATGGGGGATCGACTAAAATAGAGTAAGCCGGATTATCCTTTCAGGAAAGGATGGTTATGAAGCTGGTTTTAATTCTGTATGCCCTCAATGCAAGCCTGTTGATACTGCACGAGATCGAATCGGCCTATTGGAAGGAATGGGAGATTCTGGGAATGAAAGGGGGAATCACCCTCTTTACCCTGCTCCATTTTCCCTTGATTCTGATGATGGGCTGGGGCGGCCGGCTGATCGATCATGGATTATGGTGGGGAAAGATCATGGGACTGATCACCGGATTGGGAGGATTGTGTCCATGGCTGGTGCATCGGATGATCCGGCGAGTTCCAGACCGGTTCAATCTGCCGCTCTCCGGTTTATTGATCTATGCAAATCTGATCACCGGTCTCGGACTTCTGATCAGCGTTTGGGTGGACTATTAAATGATTAAGAGGGTTGATTATGGAAAGGGTAACCGTAAGTTGATCCGGATGGTATCGATTCTAAATCCCTATCGGTATCAGCATCATTGTCCGCCGGTTTGACATCGGATCATGAAGGAGTGTGTAGGCGCCGAATTGCTCAATCTCCATTTACCAGTGTCCGGAGTCCGGAGAATGGAAGAATTATAAAATCAATAAAAACAGTTAATTGACAGGGAGAAATGATGGAATGAGACCTCGTGTTAAAATATGCTGTATCAGCAGCCCGTGGGAAGCCAGGACCGCGATAGGATATGGGGCCTCGGCCTTGGGGCTGGTCGGGGAAATGCCGAGCGGACCCGGAGTGATCTCCGATGATCAAATCCGGGCCATTGCAGCCACCGTACCGCCGCCGATTGCCACCTTTCTGTTGACCAGCCGTATCTCGGCGGAGGGGATTATCGAGCATCAGCGGCAGGTTTTGACCAATACGGTTCAGATGGTGGATGAACTGAAATGCGGGAGTTATCGTCAGATCAGGGAAGCCTTACCGGCTATCCGGCTGGTGCAGGTGATCCATATTCTGGATGAGGAATCGGTGGATCAGGCTCTGTCAGTAGCCTCCGGGGTAGACGCCTTGTTGCTGGACAGCGGGAATCCGTTACTGACAATCAAGCAACTGGGGGGTACCGGGCGGACCCATGACTGGAGCCTCAGCCGGCGAATCCGGGAACAATCGCCGATTCCGGTATTTTTGGCCGGGGGATTGAAACCGGAGAATGTGGCGGCGGCCATCGACCAGGTCCAGCCCTTTGGGATTGATTTGTGCAGCGGGGTCCGTAGCGACGGGAAACTGGATGAGGGTAAATTGGAAAGCCTGATGCGGGCTGCGGGGTATTGAATGGATGGACGACCATGATTAAAACCTTGTGGGTGGCGCTGGGGGGATCCATGGGAGCCGTGGCCCGATACGGAATCTCGTTACTGATGAGCCGATTGGGCTGGGAGTTTCCCTTGGCTACCCTGCTGGTCAATCTGGGGGGATGCCTGATCATCGGAATGGTCGCCGGTCTGGTCCGGCAATCAGTTGCTGTGCCTCCCGAATTCCGTTTGCTGCTGGTCACCGGATTCTGTGGCGCCTTTACCACCATGTCTTCGTTTATCTATGAATTTGAAGCCCTGATGCGTGACGGCGAGGTCTTATCGGCGGTCGGGTATTTCTGCCTGACGCTGATCGGGTGCTGGGTCTTTTTTCTGATCGGATACGGTGGAATCAAGCTCTTGATCAAATAAAGGGAAGGTCGATATGGATCATTGGATTACGGCGGTCAATCTGAGAATTTTAATCGGGGAATCGGATCATAGCCATCATCACGCCCTGCATGAAGAGATTGTACGGCAGGCCCGAAAATACGGCCTGGATGGAGCCACCGTCTACCGGTCCATCACCGGATACGGACATGGCCGCCATATTCGGACCGACAAGATCCTGGATCTGTCATCCGATCTGACGGTCATCATCGAGATCATCGATGAGGAAGCCAAAATCAAAGGATTTTTGCCGGTATTGGACGAACTGATGACGGCTGCCCATTCCGGCGGTCTGGTTGTTCTTCAGCCGGTAGAAATCCGTCGTTATTTCCATCATTCTTCCTGAATCTGAGCGG
>JAGOEH010000196.1 GCA_017997825.1 Candidatus Delongbacteria bacterium
AGATGTGTATAAGGAGACGGGCGGTAAGACAGCCGGCTCTGCAGAAAAGTCCGCCCGCAGACCCAGGGACTGAAGTGATACCCTCCGGTCTCTCCGCCCACCAGCAATCCCTTCCGTAACACCGGATGGGCCACCTTATGCTTCCGCCCATACCCGATCGGCAATAGATAACTGAAAGTACATTCGTACCACTGATAATCCCCTTCTACTTCAAAGTAGTTATCCCGATCGGATTCATTGACTCCCGGCTTGGTATCGAAACTTTTCTCCCGAGGCAACGGCAGATCCATATAATTCTTGACTGTACCCAATTTACCGAACAGCAAATCAGGCCGTACAAATATACGCTCCATTTTGGGAATCTGGAACTCCTCATATTGCAGATACCCCAAGATCGACGAATTGGTACTGATGAATCCCCCGGCTTTCATCAATGAATTCTCAGAAACCAAGCCCGAAACACTGCAAAATCCACCGATCCCGAATTGAAATATATTGGAATAGAACGGATAAGGTAAAACGGAAACCCTAACCGATGAGTCTGAAGACGAGACTTGAGGATTATCGGAAACCGAATTCCCGGGAATCGATCCGGTCATTTCTTCCGCTATACTTTGAGTAGCCATTATACCAATCATCATCACGAACCGAATCATCCATTTGTGCATTTCATTATCCTGTTCAGTTAAACTATAATCGTTTCATTATCGATCAGCAACTACAGCCTGATCAAACACAGTCAACACATAAAAATTTGGTCAATGTTGATTAAATCAAGCTCCCTTAGGTCCAATCACCCACGAATTCGGAAACCGTTTTCCAGAACGCCGATTCAGACAACAGATTCATCAATGCCATTCCGGTTTGGCATTCACTCCGATGCCGTCCGAGGTCTCATAGCTTTCCAGGCTGTCTTGCCGGGTCTGGATGACCATGAAAACCAGATCGGAATCGGAATGATTGCGCCGGCTTCGCCTGACACCGGGTGCCACCCGAATCATGGTTCCTTCCTGATCGTCATACTGCCGATCGTTGAGCAGAAACTGACCTTGCCCTCTCAGAAAAATATAGATCTCTTCATTCTGATGATGTCGATGGTAAAATGGAATTTCAGTTCCGGCCGGCATGGCCTGAAACGAGATTTCCGCCCCGGTGGAAGCCATCATTTTTCCGGTGAATACCTTACCGGGAACACTCTGTTTCATTCCCGGATGCAGGTAAGAAAATCCGCTCAAATCGTCAAGCCGGCCGATCGACGCCACCGTAAAATCCTTTTGACTATCAATGAGTTGGATCGCCTTCATCCTTTTATCCCTTCATGCTAAACGTTATCCGATCCGATAATCCGGAATCGATACTTCAGCTGATTCACTATTATAGTTTACGATCAATTCAAAAAAAAGATGGATTAAATCTAAATCATCAATAAAAAAACTGATCGGCTCTTTATCATCGGGCACCCTCACTCCTATCCAACCATTCCTCCCGAAGAGATCGTCCTCCGACACCATCAATCCACGTTGATCGTAAGTTTATAGCCTTAACCGTGCAAAATCATAATATGAATACGCGCATCAGCCTGGAGATATTTTCGTAGTTTGGATATATATACATCCAGGCTCCGTGCATTATAATAACTATCATCCTGCCGGATTGTTTCCAGAATCTCCTTTTGGAGATGATTTCATTCCGGGTCATCACCAGCAGTCTCAGCATTTCGGATTCTTGATGGGTCAGTTTGATCCGATGAGGATGAATTCTGAGAGTCCGGAACACTATCCCGGGATTCTAATTTCATACCGTGGGCTGTATCTGACCGGCACGGGCTTTTTTGACCACCTCAGCATGGGCCATGATCATACCTTGCTTGGATTTTTTCTGAAAAGCTCTCCGGACAAAAGGAATTTTAAGCATCAGCGATACCAACGGAACTACGGTTCGATTAAAAATCTTTTTCTGGGGAAAATCGAAGAGCTTAAGCCGACGATAGAGTCGATAATCCTGCTGGAATACCATCCGCAATTCTCCCCATATCGAGTCACGAAAAACCTTCATTCCGCCGATTCCCAGGAAATCCTGCGGAAGGATAATCTTATCCCGGGCCAAACTGATACACCGGGCTGCCAGTGTATCGATCAGGGCATCAAGTTCCTGGCTGCTGCCGACCTCATCGCTCACAATCCCGGCCAGATTTCCGTGAGAAAATCCGGGATAAATCTCCATGATCTGCCTCAAATTGGGAATCTGGGCCAAAGGGCCGGATACCAGCCAGGCTAACTGCTTCTCCCGATAAATAGGAGCATGATTGAACACAAAACTGCGATCGAAAAACTTTTTAAAGGCCGATGACAGATAGCGATCGCGAATCGCACCCAAATAGATGACGACATCGGCTTCCATCACGGTTTTGACAAAGACTTCCTTGAAACTGTCGGTACCGTCATAAATACAGCAATTATCAAATCCGCATTGACAACACCCGGAACAACCATTTTTAATATCAATCCGGGAAATGTCGATCGGATCGATCCCCAGACAGGCTTTAAGACGATCCGCCATGGCCCGGACATTACCCCCGGATGAATAATCCGCGATCAGACTGACCTTCAGCCCGGTAGGATCCGTTTTGGATAATGGACTAACAGGAATATAGTTCCATGATGGGTTTGAGATCGGAGAAAATGCCCGGGGCAATACTCTTTTTTCTGCTACATCATCGATCAGATGCTTCATAAATCCACGCCAAACCATCTGCTGCGGTTTTTTCAGCAGATCATTCATTTCCGCACTAAATGTCCCGCCAAATTGCATGCCCAAATCTTCACATACCGCATGGATATAGTTCCTGGCGCTATGATCCATAAAATGAATGGATGTCATCAATGCCACGGCATACTTTCCATTGAATGCCCCGGCCGCCCCACGTTCTCCGATCAACTCAATAAACCGCTTTACCTGATAAGGAACCAGCAAATGATAAACCGGAAAAGACCAGATAATCAGATCGGCTTTCGATACATCCTCCATAACCCTATCGAAGCGGTCTTGCTCCTTTTCCAGCGATCGGATCATCGATCCCACCAAAACCGCGTTCCATTCATGTTCGGGGAAATAAACCTCTAGGTATTTGATATACTGCATGGTAACACTGATATCCCCCTTGGGACTTCCATGTAAAACGAGAATCTTCATTTTTTCTTGCCTTTCACGGATCGGATCGAATCTCCAATCAGATCCATCGAGTAGTGGATGAATTCAGGTATACTGACCCCGAAAACCGACACAAAATGCTCGCACCGATTGGCGACCATATCAAGAATTCCGTTCGATACACTCACCACATGGAGTGTCGCCATCCTGACATCCAGATCGGGTCGGATTGAACCGTCCTGCTGACCGATCCTGAAACACCCGGCAATCAATTCCACCATCTCCCGATCCAGTCGAATCAATTCATCACGATAGGCATCCGGCAGTTTATCATCCCCATGCGCCTTGATCGACAACACCTTGAACAATGCCGGATAGCGATCGGCAAACTCAACATAAGCCAAACCGATACCGCGGACCTTGTCGAATCCGGATTTTTCCCCAGCCGCCGCTTCCCTGAACAACCCATTCAGAACCGTCATGGCCCGGGCCATCACAGCCGATAACAATTCCTGCTTGGATGCGAAATAGCTATAAACCGTCTTTTTAGTAAAATCAGCTTCCCGGGCGATATCATCCATGGTAGCCAGATCATAACCCCGGGTGGAAAAAATCGTTTCCGAAGCCGCTAAAATCTCATTCAATCGGGTCTCTTTTTCGCGTTCACGTCGTGGCTTGAGCTTCATACTATCCTTTCAGGCTATTTATTATACCCTTTGATTATATAATATACTAGCAGTTTATTTTAAAAGCAAGATCTTTTTTCATTTTTTTTCCAAAGATTAATTACTGTTTTCTAAATTATTCCTCTTCTTCATCACCATACTGT
This sequence comes from Candidatus Delongbacteria bacterium, assembly GCA_017997825.1. Classification (GTDB taxonomy): domain Bacteria; phylum JAGOEH01; class JAGOEH01; order JAGOEH01; family JAGOEH01; genus JAGOEH01. The sequence goes on from JAGOEH010000196.1 coordinate 3,980, forward strand.
TTAGGAGCTATCCCAAATCGTTCCACTATTTCACCGTTTATCAGCTCCTTCGGCATATTCCGAACGCGCAATAACTCGGTGATAAAAGCCCATTCATCCCCATAATCGAATAGAAAAAGCATTTTTTTATTGAGGTGGTCATAGACCTTTCCAACTTTGGTTTTCCGAACACCATTGAATTCTTTGGATTCATCGAGATCAGAAAATAGTTCATACCCTTCGGTCGAATTATAATGCCTTTTCACATTATCGTAAAAACCAAATGGATGATCGAAATCGAATCCGAAAGAAAAAACAATGAATTTTGCAAAATCATACAATGATGTATCTGAATTGACCGCAATCACTCTAAATGGCTTTCTTTTCCCTCTTGAACTGTGATTTAGCGTTACTTTAATTATTAACACCTGATCACTCATAATCCACTCCTTCTTCTCTTTACATTAGCCTTGGGCCAAATACAAAACATGATAAAATTTAACCTTACAATACTGTTGGAAAGGATCAAATAATAGATTCTCACAATATTCCAGATGGAATTTTTCAATTACCGAATGATCATCATTTTTCGATAAAGGACTCGCTCACCGGACTGTAAGCGGCACAAATAAAGGCCATTGGAAAGCCCCGTCAGATCAACCCTAACCTCATGCGATCCGGCGGCATACTCCCGGTCGATCGGCCGGGCCGCTTCCCGTCCCATCACATCATAGATCACCAAGCGGACAGGACTTCCGGAGGATAGATGGAAACTAAAAACGGTCGTCCAACCGGCCGGGTTGGGATAGTTTTGATCCAACCGGCAAACTTCATCGTCGGCAGAATGATCACCGATTATATAGGTAGAGAAGCTAATCTTCAGCAATCGGGTATCCCCGGTTTTAAGGTTGAGAGCGATCTGCGGACCGATTCCGATCATCTCTCCGCTGATGGCATCCGTCACCGCTACCGAATCGGTGATATGCAACACCAGCGGCGAATCATTGACGGCATGGACCGAAACATAGCCTTCAGCCGCCCAGATGGCCGCATCCTGATCCGCATACAGATGAACCCCGGCCAGTTTGGCCAGGACCCGGATCAGTTCCGTGTTCAGTTGGGGGGTACCGATGAAGACATCGATCCCCTGGTCGCTCCGCCGGAATGCTACCGCCGCACTCTGGTTGGTATAGGTTGCCAGGATCTCGTCCTCTGAGGCTACCACCCGGAACATCGGCATCACTTTCCGGGCCGGACCCCAGGGAGTTTTCAGTCCCATTCCGATCCCGAGCGGGGTCGGGCTTACCACCGCACTGCTCAAATTCACTTTACGGAACTCAAACCCGGTCAATTCGGTCATGGCATCGATATCAAAGCGGTCCGGCAAAACATACCCCGGGGCATAGCACCAGACTCGGGTCACCCCGGATTGGCGATTTTTGACCAGTTGAGTTCGTTGTTCCGGGGTCAGGGCCCAGGCATTCAAAAATATCTGGAGCTTGGCCGGGATTTTACCGGCCAGGGCATCCTCCATCATATACTGTCCATACGGGGCACCACTGCGGCCCAGAACAGCTCGGGACTGGAATATCAGGTTGCTGCCCAGCAGCGTGGTACCACCGGCCATCACCAGCATACTGGTTTCATCGATTATGGCGGCCATCTCAGGTTCAAACCGTTTCGGCCGATCCAGCAAGGCCTGATCGATCGGTCTGAGATCACTCATGACCTGCCATAGCGCCGGATCATCGAACCAGCCGCCGCCGGTCCCGGCCCCGTGATCCATCCACCAGGATCCGACACCCCGCAGAATCGCCTGAACGGTATTGCGCAACAGCACCGACTGTGTCTCGTTCCGGGTCGCCAGCCCCCAGTATTTGGCATGATCCA
>JAGOEH010000197.1 GCA_017997825.1 Candidatus Delongbacteria bacterium
GCCGATATTATCCGTTTGATTGAAAAAAGGTTGGATATCCGTTTCAAGAGGGTTCAACTGAGTAGTTGGCAGGAGATTATCAGTCAGGCGCAGAGCAAGATGATCGATATTGTGCCGTGTGCCCATCAGATCCCGGAACGGGATCAATTTTGGTTGTTCACCCGATCCTATCTGGATGTGCCCTCCGTGATTGTAGCGGACCGCAGAAATTCGGAAACGTTGACCCTTGACAAACTGGTGGGGAAAAAGGTGGCGGTGGTTCATGGTTATGCCCTGGATGATTATCTGAAGGAACAGGTTCCGGAACTGGAAACCATCCCGGTGCCGGATGATCTGACCGGATTGAAGAAGGTTTCGTTTGGGGAATGTGATGCCGTGATCATTGATCAGGCGGCGGCCACCTATTTGATATCTCAGGCCAGAATCAGCAACCTCAGGATAGCGGGTGGAACCGGCTTCCAGTATCATTACCGGATAGCGTCCCGTCGGGATTGGCCGATCCTGAACCGAATTCTGGATAAAGCCTTACACTCTATTACCCCCAAGAAAAAGGAATTGATCATCCGGAATCGGATCGGATTAATCCGCGAACCATCTTATACCCGGATTATTTTTGAGGTGGGTGGTGTGGTGTTGGGATTGATGATTATTTTATTTCTGATCCGATTTTTGATGAAACACTGGGTGACTCGGCGAACCCTTCATCTGGAATTGAGCCGGGCGGCATTTCAGTCCCAGAAGGAGATGCTGGACACCCTGCTCCAGAATTCTCAGGATGTGATCCTCATTTTGAACCGGGACGGCACCCGGCGTCAGATTTATGGGGCCTACCAGCGTCTGACCGGCCAGGATCCCGATTCGGTTATGGGGCTGACCGGATTCGATACCTGTCATCCCGATGATTTACCGGCCTTTCACCAGGCCTGGCAAAAACTGCTGAACCGGGATTCTTCGTGCGTCCGCTTGGAATGGCGACTGCGTCATGCCAACGGGGAATGGGTCTGGGTCGAGGCGGTCGGTTCCAACTGCCTGGATGTGAATGGACTGGAAGGGCTTGTTCTCAATATTCGAAATATTACGGAACGTAAACAGGTAGAAGAATCACTCAGAAAAAAGGAAGCCCAGTATCAGTACCTGATCGACAACATTCATGATGTCGTTTATCGTACCGATCGCGATGGGAATGTGACAATGATCAGTGCCGGTTTTTACAGGTTGATGGGTTATGATACTCCTGAGGATGTCGTAGGGAAAAATATTGCCTTTAATTTTTATGCCGAACCGGAAAAGCGGAATGATCTGTTGCGATTGATTGAGAAAAATGGTTCCGTCAAAGGGTATGTGGTGGCTTTACGTCACAAAAACGGGAGTATTCTTCAGATTGCCACCGATAGCCATATATATTATGATGAGTCGGGTCATCCGGCCGGGGTGGAAGGCATTTTTCATGATATCACCGAGGAGAAAAAGGCTCAGGATTTACTGCTTCTGTCGGAGGAAAAATACTCAACGGTCTTCCGCTTATCCCCGGATACCATTATAATGTCGCGTCTGTCCGATTCGGTAATTCTGGAGATGAATGACCGGTTCCTGGAATTCAGCGGGTATTGTCGGGATGAGGTCCTGGGGAAGAGTTTTATTGATCTGAATTTTTATCCGGATGTGACTCAGGGCATGAGGTTGAAGCAAATGCTGGCTCGGGACGGGTACTTCCAGAATCAGGAAGTCCAGGTTCGAGTCGCTTCCGGTGAACTCCGGACTGTATTGGCTGCATCCCGGTTGATCGATTTGGGGGGAGAGCAATTGGTGTTGGGGATGGCGCATGACATCACCGAGCGGAAAGCCGATGAAATCAAGCTGCAGGAGAGTGAAGAGAATCTGAGGACTACGCTCCATTCGATCGGAGATGCCGTTATTGCCACCGATCGCGAGGGACGGGTCACCCAGATGAATCCGATTGCGGAGCGTCTGACCGGATGGATACTGGAGGAAGCGTTTAGTCGACCATTCAGTGAGGTATTCAACATCATCGATTCCGATACCCGTGAACCCCGGGAGAGTCCGGTGGAACGGGTTTTCCGTACCGGCGGCATCGTAGGATTGGCCAATCATACCGTCCTGATCAATCGGGATGGCCGGGAGTTTCAGATTGCCGACAGCGGGGCGCCGATCCGGCATCCATCCGGCGAGATCATTGGGGTAGTGCTGGTGTTTCGGGATGTTACCGAACAGTATCAACTGGCTCAGGAAGCCCTGCAAAATGCCGCTATTTTTCGCACCATCTTTGAGGTCAGCCCCTATTCCATCACCATTCAGCGATTTTCAGACGGTGTCTATGTCATGGTCAATCCGGCCTTCGAGCGGATCAGCGGATACCATGCCGATGAGGTGATCGGGCGGAATGACATCAAGTCCATATTGAATGCGGATATGGAGCAGTATTATGTGTTCAAGCGACAACTGGAGATGACCGGAAAGGTCGACAATGTGCTGACTGTGAATCGGCATCGTAACGGCAAGGAGATGGATACGCTGTTATCGGCCCGGGTACTTGAATTCAACGGTGAGAAATGTGTGATCAGTCTGGTGATTGATATGACGGAAATCCGGCGGATGCAGGAGCAGTTGAACCAGGCTCAGAAGCTGGATGCCATCGGTCATCTGGCCGGAGGGATTGCCCATGATTTCAACAATATGCTGAGTGGCATCCTTGGCGCAACTGAACTGCTTCAGTTCAATCTCCAGGATAAAGCGGAACTGCTTAACCTGGCTAACATTATCCATTCAGCTGCACAACGGGCCGGTGAATTGACCCAAAAACTGCTGGCTTTTTCGCGCCAAAGTAAAATCGAATCGACTCCGGTCGATGTCCATCATGCCGTCGAAGAAGCGGTATGGCTGCTGCGGCGAAGTCTTGACAAACGGGTAGTCATTGATCTCGCTTTGGAAGCTGACCAAAACACGGTCGTGGGAGACAGCACTCAACTGATGAATATTTTTCTCAACCTGGGGATCAATGCCGGGCATGCCATGCCGAACGGCGGTACACTGCTTTTTAAGAGCCGATTGGTCGAACTGAACGAGGCTTTCTGCCATGTCAGTCCCTTCCAACTGGTTCCGGGAAATTATATTCTGATTGAGGTAGAGGATAATGGGTGTGGCATTCCGGCCGAGAATCTAACCAAGATTTTTGAACCTTTTTTTACCACCAAATCACCGTCGGGCGGTACCGGATTGGGACTGGCCTTGGTTTACAGCACGGTTCAACAGCATCGCGGCGCCATTTCAGTTTACAGTGAAGAGGGCCGGGGAACGGTTTTCCATATCTATCTCCCCCTGGCCGATTCTTCAAGCCAGGTCAAAAGTCGTCCGATGGATGTGATCCATGGCTCCGGCCGGGTTCTGGTCATCGATGACGAGGAGATTGTCCGGATCATGGCCAAGGCTATTCTGGAGCATTTGGGGTATGAGGTCATTATGGCTGATAATGGTCGCAATGGGGTGGATATTTATCAGAATCATGCCGCAGAGATCGATCTGATTGTTTTGGATATGGTGATGCCGGTAATGAATGGCCGGGAATGCTTTCAACTGATCCGCAAAATCAATCCCCACGCCAAGGTTATCATTTCCTCCGGTTTTTTTCAGGATACCGATGTCAGGGAAATGCTGGATCAAGGATTGATCGGGTTTGTTCGAAAACCTTACCATACAGCCGAACTGAGCCGGCTCATCGCCCAGGCTCTCGTTCCCGCTCCGGAATCGTCCTCTCCCTCTCCATCATAATCGGGCCGGATTCTTCAATCGGATCCGGATGATTTTTCGTTCGGCATAGTTCAGTGTATCCGATATTGCCGTCACATATGGCTGGAACGATTCCAGTTGTACAGTCTTTCCTTTACGAAGCAGAAGCCTGAAATCAGCCGTGCCGTCATGGTCATAATCAATGGTTTCATCGATGGTTTCCGGCCAGGAGGTCCGTTTGAGCCAATCCACCTGAATAAATCCTTGATCCCGTTCTCCGATCAGTCCCTGGAAAACCGGTTGATGGATCATGGTTCTCCAGGCTCCGTGATCGATGACCCGGCTGACATCTCCCCCGGTATTCCAAGGAGAAACCCGGATCCCGGTACGGTATACGATCCAACGGCTGATCGGATCCATCCCGATGAAGGTCGCTAAAACCACCGGAATACAAAGAAAAGCCAAGATACAGGCAATGATGATTTTCAACCGTTTCATTGTTAACCTCGCTTAGAAAATGGTTCCGGTGGTGATCAGCTTGATGATGCGGACCAAGGCATTGGAGATCATGCCTGAGGCCATGAAGGCGCCGAATAGAAAGCTGCTGTATATAAAGACGTTGCGTACCATTCGTGGAGAGAATCCGATCGGGGTTCCTTTGAGATGGTAGTGAACGGCATGGGAGGGGCAGATATCGACGCATCGGCCGCATTTGGTGCAACTGATGAGGGTTTTGCCGGCGGAAAGACTCGGCTCGTCGATCGATAGGGTCGGGCATTGCCGGATGCAGTTTCCGCAGTGAATACACTTGGATTGATCGATCCGGATATCGAAGATATTGATTTTATTGAATAAAGACTGGAAGGTGCTCATAGGGCATAAAAAGGTACATTGAGTCCGTCGTTTGGTCAGAATCGGCATGATGATGACCAATCCCAGGAAGAGTGATACGAACAGGATGGTCTGAAACAGAATCAGAGGAGAGGTGATGGCCGCGAATTCGGTAATGGTTTTGAATGGGCAAAGCCATTTACAGTAGAGTGGAGTTAGGGATAAGGCGGAAAAAAGAATAATGATCCCGAACAGGATCCAGGAGACGATGCGCCAGCGTGGGTTGATGGTTTTGATTTTGGGTTTTCGGCCGATCTGGGAGAACCCTTCGTCCCAGCCTCCGTAGAAACAGACCCAACTGCACCAACCACGGCCCATAACCAGCGTGGCGCCCAGCCATATCACCACCATGCTGCCGATACTGGCGAATCCCTCCAGCAAGGAACCCGGAAATATGATGGTTCGGTTCAGAACGGCCGGAATGATCACCATTGGGATCACGATATGGCAGAATGGGATATTCCCGGTCGCAATATCCTCCGCTCTAAACATGATACTGCCCCGGATTTCAATCAGATTCGGGATAAAGGTCATGGCAAAAGCGGCGGCCAGGCTGATGAAAAAAATCTTGCGGTAATAATAGGTTTGGCCGGTTTTGAGCATTAAAAAGAATATACTGCTGAGGTATAGCAGGGTTATGGCCGAAGCAATCTGGTCGGTGAGATTCTCCGGTAATCCGCGGCCGAAAATGGCCGTCATGAGCATGAGCACCATCGGGATGCTGAGCATTACCGATCGGCCAACACTCATGGCATTCTGAACAATCGAATGGGGTGAATTCGACACGAATCGTTCCTCCTTGGGTGGTTGGGTTGCCATGATAAAGATCGAGTTTATTATCCGTTCAAGGTGGTGAAAACGAGACTATGACAAAAAAACAAAAAGCTGGAATACCATTGAAAATAGATTGTTCATCGGTCGATCGGATGATATTTTTCGGTAATATAGATAAGCTTTGAGTTGAAAGCAAGTCTAAATTGTGTAAAAAAATAAATTGACATTTGATTCACTCTGTTCTATACTGATGGCATGGGCATTTATCATTACATGCGTCAAAAATTTGGTTCGATCAACTGGAGGACAGGCTGGAACTATTTCCGGCTTTCCCCCTCGCTTTGGAAGGGGGTATGTCCGGGATACGGCTGGAATTATATGGGATATACATTGCGGCGGTTATTCCGGGAGAATCCGGTCAACCGGTTGTATGATCTACTGCCTTCGAGGTTTATGAATGATCTGACTGAGGCCG
>JAGOEH010000198.1 GCA_017997825.1 Candidatus Delongbacteria bacterium
GATGATTTTCATACCGCGCAGGTGGCAGGCTCGGATCAGGTGGAGGAAGAGGGTGTCGGCGGTGGTCCAGCCCCAGGTGGCCGGATCGGCAGGGTTCTCCTGGCTCCAGATTATTTTGTCCAGGTCCGGATTGGGTCCGAAATTGTTATCGATATGGTGATACAGGGTAGCGTCATATTTGTGGTGGGAGGCGGCTTCAAAGATTGGATTGAGGTAGATGGCGTTGATCCCCAGGTTTTGCAGATAATCGAGCCGGCGGATGATCCCCTCCAGATCGCCGCCGTAGCGTCTGACTCCGGTGTTCCAGTAAAAATCATGGCCGTTTTGGGTTTCCCAATCACTCATCGCGTACCAGTCCGAAGTCCACGATGTGATGCTCCATCCCTCCGGAATCTGATAGGGCCAGGCGCCGGCCATGTCGGCCGGAGTAGGGTCATTGGCCGGATTCCCGTTATCGAAGCGTTCGGGGAATATCTGGTACCAGATCGCATCGCCGGCCCAATTGGGAACCCGGGGAGGCGGGGTTTGCCCGTTCAGCCATCCGATCATCGACATCACGATCAGCACCGTCCATATTTTCTTCATAGCATCCTCCTGAGATGAAATTTTTGGGCCCATCATCGGCCATCAATCAACGGTGAATGATATCGGGTTAGAGGCCGTAAACCCTGTCATTTCCCGGTACAGGATAAGCCGCCGTTTTGAAGACTCCGGTCCGGGCGGCTGGAGTTGGCGATAACATGGGATGGATGGGTATGATTATTATAATGATTCTGAGGAAAAAGTCAACTTAATTTTTTAGGCGGAATCCGGCCAGGCCCAGAAAGCCGGACAGGGTGTGGTCATAGAAAACCACTTCATTTTTGGAGTAGCCGAACTTTATATAGATGGCGAGGGGGACGGATAATGGCAGATCGTATTCAAGACGTCCGAAATATCCATTTTCCTGGTTGATGGGGCTATACAGGAGATCGAGATCCTGCTGGGTTTGCACGGTCAGGTTGCGGACCGAATAATCCAGGAGCAGGATCAGGCTGAGGCGGGGATGGATCATCCGTCCCAGAATCAGACGTATCCACTGTTCATAAGAAAAACGGCGGGTAATATCGGATGAATGGAACAGAAAGCGGTAATCGATCTTGATCTCGAACAGGGCCCGGTATTGGAGGGAAAGCTGAGGACCATATCGCCATCCGTGGTTATCTCGCTGGAGGCGGCGGAGCCGAAAATTCTCCAGATAGAATCCGGCGGCCGATGAGCTGTGGTGGAGGGTGGGGAACCAGAAAATGGCATCGGTTTTGTAGATTCGAAAGGAGTAAACCTGAGAGCGGTTCAGTTGACGGCTGAACCAGTCCAGATTGAGAATGAGTCCCTGTCGGAGAGAATGGGTATAGACGGTTTGCTGACTGAGGTGATAGATTCGGTACTGGATAAAATCATCCCGATCCTGGTATTGAAAATCCTGGGCACTGATTGTTCCGGCCATGGATAGCCGGGAGTGGATATCAGCCCGGAGGGATGAGGTAATCTGGGTACGGAATGAGCGGGCCGGGGTTTGAAGGGAATAGTTGATGGGATTAATCCGGGTTTTGAGCTGGAACTGCATGCCGGATAGTTGGCGCTGGAGGCTCAGATTGGCATCGAGCTGCTGCAGACAATTGTGGCGGCGTTTAAACAAGCCCTCCTGATTGTGATAGTACCCGCTCTCGGTTTGCAGAGACCATCTCAGCGACTGGGAGGATGTGACGCCGGAGAGAATCAGGAGCGCCAGACAGGAGAGGTTGAAATATTTCATGGAACGGATTGTTTATCCCGGATCAGGTCATGATAATACGCGAGCAGCCGAATGGTTTCATCCAGAAGCTTTAGATAGGAATCCGGCGAGAGGCTGCCGGGATTGCCGGACTGGATAGTGTTCCAGAGTTTTCCGCTCTGAAGCGGATCCTGGTAATTCAGTTGCCGGATCATGGTGTAGATGGATTGGTACTGATTGGCGATGTTGTTGTTATTGTTGTCATACTTGTGGGAGTCAAACTCGGCAATCGGTCTGTCCGAAACGGGTGTCGAGAAGGCGAACGGCTGATAAAAATCGAGTCCCTCCAGGAATTCACCGGTTTTTTGCTGGAGGGTGGCATAGCTTTTGACATCCTGACGGATCCGCTTGAGAATCATCAGATTGGAATCGAGCAGGTGCTCGGCATAATTAAGATATTGATCGGCAATGGCGGCTTCGGTCGAATCGTGGATGTGGCGGGAATCGATCTGTCTGATTTTTTTCAGATCGATCGACAGGTGGATCGGAATCGGGGAATACTCCAGGCGTTTTTCGGTATAGACCATAATCAGCCGTTTAATGGAATCCGGTACCGGATAGCGTTCCGATCGGATCAGTCGGGTCAGCGAGTCGATGCGATGGGTGCACAGGCGCTCCAGCCTGATTTTTAGTTCCTGGAGTTGAGCGGTATTTCGATCGTGGTGTTTGACTTTTTCTTTCAATTGGTTGGAGATTTCGATCCCTTCCGATAGCTGGTGTTTGATCTCATCCTGATCGGGATCCGGTTTTTTTTTCAGGGATTCAAGTTTGAGACGCTGGAGGTTGACTATGGCTTTGAGGGAATCGATGCGAATGGAAAGCTGTTGGTTTTCCATTTGCAGGAGTCTGAATTGATCTTCAAGAGCGGGCAGGGGGTCGGCCGGTATGATCGTGAATGGGATCAGGCAGAGAAAGATCAGGCAATCAATGAATCGGTTCATAGCAGTCCGAATTTTTCCAGTTTATAGTAGAGGGTATTGGTTTTGATGCCAAGACGTTTGGCGGCCCGGTTTTTAACTCCGTGTGATTCTTCCAGGGCCTGCATGATCAGGTTTTTTTCGTAGCGATAAAGGCAATCATCCAGGGAGATCGAACCGGAGGAAAGGGGATCGGAGAGGGAGGGGGTATGACGGCCCGAAAGCTGGGATGCGATCAGATCGGGCGAGATGTGGTGGTTTTTGGAGATCACATACAGCCGTTCAATGACATTCTGGAGTTCCCGGACATTTCCCGGCCAGGGATAGGATTTGAGTAGTTCCATGCTTTGGGGGGATACGATTTTTTGTCGTTCCGGGTTGAATCCGGAGAGTTTGGACAGGAAATGATCGACCAGTCGGGGGATATCCTCGGGGCGATCGCGCAGGGGGGGCATCGGGATCGGGATGACGCTGAGGCGATAGAAGAGGTCTTCCCGGAATGTGCCGGCTTGCATGAGTTGGCGCAGGTTGCGGTTGGTAGCGCAGATGACGCGGACATCGACGCTCAGAGTGGTTTCACCCCCGACCCGCTCGAATTCCTTTTCCTGTAGGACTCGCAGCAGTTTGACCTGCATCATGCCTGAAATATCGCCGATTTCGTCTAGAAAAATGGTCCCCTGATCGGCCAGTTCAAACCGGCCTTTTTTCTGCTTGATGGCGCCGGTAAAAGCTCCTTTTTCATGTCCGAACAGCTCGCTTTCCAGCAGATTATCGTTGAGGGCTCCACAGTTGACCCGGACAAAGGGTTTATGGCGGCGCGGACTGTTGCGGTGAATGGCCTGGGCTACCAGCTCTTTGCCGGTACCGCTCTCCCCGGTAATCAAAATGGTACTGTTTTCCGATGCCACGGCTTCGATCAGATTGAAAATGGTGCGGATGGCGGAAGATTCTCCGATAAACTGATCCCGATCCAGCATCTCGTCCTGCAGGAACCGGTTTTTCTCCTGCAGTTCTTCCAGGCTTTGCCTTTGCCGGACCAGGGTCATGGCTTTTTCTACTCTCATCCGGAGCTCATCGGGAGAAAAGGGTTTGGTCAGGAAATCACAAGCTCCGAGCCGCATGGCTTCCACGGCGGTATCAACGGTTCCATAGGCTGATATCATGATGACTTCCGGTGCCGGATCCCGTTGTTTGACGCGCCGCAGCACCTCGATCCCATTGAGCGGTTCCATTTTTAGGTCGGTAATGACCAGTTCAACCGCTTGGTGCTGTAAAGCCTGCAGGGCTTTTTCGGGATCGGCAAAGCTCTGGAGTTGATACTGATTGTTTTTTAGGCTCAATTCGATTCCCATGCGCATGGTGTCATTATCTTCGATGATGGCGATATTCAATGGTTTCATGATGGTTTCTCAGGCTGAGGCGTGATCCGGGACAATCCGGTTTTAAAGCTCACCACCATTCGGGCGCCTTCCCGGAAGGCAGGATCCAGATGAATGGAGGCATGGTTTTCACGGCACAGTTTGCGGCAGATGGGCAGTCCCAGTCCGGTGCCATCCTTTCGGGTGGAAAAGAAGGGTTCGAAGATCCTGGCATGATAGGCCTCGGGGATCCCGGGGCCGCTATCGGTTAGGATGAACCGGGCTGGGGGACCGGGAAGGGCTGCCAGTTGGATCCGGCTTTGCGGCGGGACAACGGAGAGGCTGTTGACCAGCAGATTCAAGATAATCCGATGCAGGTGGCCGGGATCAAACCATACCTCGAGGTGGGGATGGATTTCGGTCTCATCGAGCGTGACCTGTTTATCGGACAGGGATTGACGGATTAGGTCCCGGATCTCCCCAATCCGATCCCGGAGATTCAGCCATTCCGGCTGGGGTGGAATGGGTTTGCTGTAATCCAGATAGGAGGTGATCAGGGTTTTAAGTCCGGCGATCTCCTGCAGAATCCGGTTGATATAGATCGGATCGTGCCGGTTCCGGATCAGTTCTTCCCGTTGGAGACCGGCCAGCAGTTCGATACCTCCCAGGGGATTCCGGATTTCGTGAGCGATCTGGGCCAGCATTTCTTCTTTCTCCTGATGGTGCCGGACAATATCACGGCGCATGGTTTCCATGGTTTCAGCCAGAATTGCCATCTCTCCGTGGGGGTGGACGGGCAGCGGGGTGTGAAACCGCCCCATCCCCAGATCGCGGCTGAGTCCGATCAGGGCATGGATCGGATTGACAATCAGGGTAGCGGTGATCCAGCCCGCCAATCCGACGAACAGGACCGCCAATCCGGCAATTCCCAGCGCCATCGAGGGTATTTTTTCGATATCGTCCAGCCGCTGAGCTCCCTCCTGGATTCCCAGCCAGTACCGCTCGCTTAGCCGGGTGAATCCCCACATGTACCACCGGTTGTCCCGGGCCTTGATCGGTTCCGATACAACGCTCATCCCGATCTGTAGCGACAGGATCTCGGATTGATTCAATAAAATCACCGGCTCGTCGGATGTCAAGAGAAAAAGTGAATCCGTCTTCAGAATGACCCGCAGTGAATCATCAAACAGAAAGATGCCCGCGAAAGAGAGGATCCGGGACTGACGGTTGAATTTATCACGATAATACCGGATAGCGGGATGGTTGTGATCGCCGCCGTCCGACAGGTACTCCAGGTAGTGGCTGTCGAATCCGGCGGCAATCAGTTCCAGGGTGCTTCTGATCTGGTCGTTCAGGTGCCGGAGATAGGCATTGCGTGTGATCTGATAGTATCCCCGGGACATTCCCAACACCAGCAGCAGGGTGATCAGACTGAAGGGGATAATGATTTGATATTTGATCGGCAGGCGTCGGAGCTGGGTAAGACCCTTCATCAATGACGTTATTGGTACTCCGGTTTGGATAGTTTACCGATGAACAAGATGGTTCCGGTCTGCCGATTGTGGATCACAAAGATAAAGGGACGGTTGACCGTCATGAATCGGATGTCGGGTACGCATGTATTGCGGAAATCGATGATGGTGACGGCCGCCGCCACCGTTCCCTCCTCGTTGACTTCCACCATCGATTTATGCCGGACTTCACTGATGTAGATCATTTGATCGGTGATGCCGGAAAAATCGGCCTGCCC
>JAGOEH010000018.1 GCA_017997825.1 Candidatus Delongbacteria bacterium
GTACATTATAATCGGCCAGATCGAATTCCTTGATCACGACCGGTTCACGGACTTCCTCTTCCACCACCGCCTGAGGTTCACAGCCCGAGAAGCAATACTTCAGGCCGACCAAGACCTGGATCCCCTGGTTTTTGTACTTGGTATAGGAAGATTCCTCTTCCTGAATCTCGGTCAATCCCAAACCGAATCGCCCATCGACAAACAGATCCACCTTAGGAGTCAGTGGATAGTCAAATCCGACTCCCAGGTCCAGTCCGATATCATTGCTCTTGACATAGTCTTTTACGTCATACGTACTTTTTTCATCGATGCCCTCAGTTTCCACCACGGATTTAGCCTTGGAGAGGAATCCGAAAGTCGGGCCGGCCAGGATATAGGGTTTGAAACCACCGGATTGAGCAAAAGCAAATTTGAACAGAATCGGGATTTCCATATAATCGAATTTTTCCACCTCTTTAACGTCCCGCCATAGAAAACTTGTTAGTGTAACCGGGAGATACTGTTCACTTTCCACCCGGCCACCCTTCTGGATGTAGCGGAACTCCGGCTGAAGATAAAGCTTGTCAGCCAACTGTAATTCCGCCATCACGCCGGCCTGCATTCCAAGGCGGGTTTTGAATTCAATATTGCGCCATTCATCTGTATTATAGGTAAATTCGCGATTGGCACCGGCCAGGTTGATACCGGAATAAATGCCCATTTTGAAGGTTTTCTGGGCCAGATTGGGTTCGGCCGCCGACAGGATCAGGCCGAAGACCAGCAGGATCAGACACAGTTTTTTCATCATAAACCGCTCCTTTGAATGATCATGGTTATACCCATGCCTCCACCGACGCACAGGGAGGCCAAACCGGTTTTCTTATCATATTTTTGCATGGCGGAAAGCAGAGTGACCAGAATCCGGGCTCCGCTGGCTCCGATCGGATGGCCCAGGGCAATAGCACCGCCGTGGACATTGATCCGGGATTCGTCCAGGGAGGGATAGAGCTTTTTGAGTTCCCGATTGACGGCAATCGACTGCACGGCAAAGGCCTCGTTCAGTTCGAACAGGTCGATATCAGCCAGGGTCATACCGGCCCGTTTCAGGGCCTCCAGGATTGCCGGCACCGGTCCCATTCCCATCACCATCGGCTCGACTCCGGCCGAGGCGTCGGCTAAGATTTCCGCCAATGGGGTCAGGTGATAGCGATCGACGGCATCCTGGCCGGCCAGAATGACCATAGCCGCACCGTCATTGATACCGGAAGCGTTGCCGGCTGTGACGCTTCCCTCTTTCTTGAAAGCCGGGGCCATACCCGCCAGTTTATCCGGACTGGTGTCGGGACGGGGATGCTCATCCCGGTTGACAATACCCGGATCACCTTTGCGGCGGGGAATGGATACCGGGGTGATCTCGGGCTCAAAAGCGCCCGATTCAACCGCCATTTTACATTTCTGCTGACTCTGAACGGCAAATTCATCCTGTTCCTGACGGGATATCCCGTACAGCTCACCGATTCGTTCGGCGGTCATTCCCATATGGACCTGGTTGAATACATCAGTCAGGCCCTCATACACCATATAATCCTTCAGGACCTGGTCATTCATTTTACCGCCCCAGCGGGCATTTTTAAGATAGTAAGGCGCCTGGGACATGTTTTCGATTCCGCCGGCCGCTACCAGTTCGGCATTTCCGCACCGGATCGACATGGCGGCCAGGGCGACGGCTTTCAGTCCGGACCCGCAGACCTGATTGACCCCATACATTGGAGTCTCGATGGGCAAACCGGCACCCAATCCGACCTGGCGGGCGGGATTCATTCCCATCCCGGCGCTCAGCACATTACCGATGATCAGTTCCCCGATCTTGTCAGCCGGAACGGCATAGCGGGCCATGATCTGCTTTAGACAGGTCACACCCAGCTCCACCGCCGAATAATCCTTGAACGCACCGCCAAAGGCCCCGATCGGAGTCCGTCCGGCAGCTACCAGAAAAACCCGTTTCTCCATAACGTCCCTTTCATCGGACGATGCCCGGTCCATTTCATATGCCGGACATCACCCATGGGTTTATGATTGAATGATTTTCTGTGCAATCGATTTTAGATCTTCCAGCGTCAGAGGCCCTTTGAGGATGGTCGCCAGAGTTTTGACCTCCAGGATAATCCGCTCCATCCGGGATTCATCCGGTACCGTAATCCCCAGTTTATCCAGGAAATGCTCGATAGCGGCCTTGCCCGATCCCTTGCTCAGCACATATTCCAGCGGAGGCTGTCCCACCTGTTCCGGCATATAGGGCAGCATAATGGTTGGCGGAAATCCGTTTTTAGCGGCATTGATAAAAATATGCATGATCATGCCCGATTCGACCTTGAACAGGTTGTCGCCCGCCATCGGTTTGTTGCCGGCATAGGGGAACCGGCTGATCTGGGCCGCAATCCGGCACAGGCGATGTAACCCGCTCAGATCAAGTCCCAGATCGATCCGATACAGATTCTTCAGATTAACGGCGAATTCCTCCAGCGGAATGTTGCCGGCACGTTCGCCCAATCCGTTGATAGCGGTATGAACGGCGTTAGCTCCGCCCAGAATGGCCGTCACCGCGTTGGCGGTTACCATCCCGTAATCGTTATGGGCATGGTACTCGATCAGCTTGGTGGGAAACCATTCCCGCATGCGCTTAAAAAATTCGAATAATGCCAGGGGATGAACCATCCCGAAAGTGTCGGCGATGGTGATGATTTCGGGATCAGCCTCGCGAACCACGGTTTTGAAAACCCGTTCGATGTAAGCCGGATCAACCCGGAAGGCATCCCACCCCATCCAGTTGACCAGAAATCCTTTTTTCCGGGCATAGATAATGGCATCGACATTTTTGCGAATCAACTGAGTTTCGTCAAATTTATAGGCGAACCGGCAGGTATAAGGATTAACACTGTGTTCCACCACCAGCCCCTCCAGCCCCAAATCCTGAGACAGATCGATATCGTCACGATTGGCGCGGGTCAGTGCCATCAGCCGGGCCCGATGTGGTTTGCCGGTCATCTTGAGAATGGCCTGCCGGTCTTTCTCTACCATCGGAAGCCCCAGTTCGATCGACTGGACTCCAATTTCGTCCATCATCGAGGCCAGCAGCACCTTTTCTTCGGTGGAAAAGACCACTCCCGGGGTTTGCTCTCCATCGCGCAGGGTGCAGTCATGGATATAGAGCGTCGGCTGCAGATTCAGCTTATCACGGAATGCCGGATCGTGGTTCAGCCATGCAGTCCAATAGCATTCCGGATCGAAATTGGGCCGATTACTCAGCGGGTGTTCGGGTAATTCAAACATAATCGATCTCCTTATCGGTACTTGGAAAAGACCTCGTCCAGAATATCACAGGCGATGGAAGCCTGCTCCCGGGTCATGACCAGCGGTGGAGCCAGGCGCAGGACATTACCGAAATGCCCGATCGGAGCAAACATCAGCAATCCCTTTTTCCAGCAGTCCTGGTTAAGCTGACGGGCCAGTTTGGCGTCCGGTTCACGGGTCTTTTTGGATTTGACGATTTCCAATCCCAGCACGCATCCCCAGCCGCGGGCCTCGCCCAACGCCTCCACCTCCTGTTCCACTTTCTTCATCCGTCCCAGGATATAATCCCCCAGCATGGCCGAGTTTTCCCACAAGCGGTCCCGCAGGATAATTTCAATATTTTTGAGGGCCACCCGGCAGCTCATGGCATTCCCGCCATGGGTCGAGGAAAGCGAACCGGGAGTCAGCACATCCATGATCTCCTTACGGCCGATCACGGCAGAGATCGGAATGGAGGAGCTGATCCCCTTCCCGAGGGTCAGCAGATCGGGTTCGATATCAAAGTGCTGGTAGCAAAAGAGCTTGCCGGAACGCCCGAATGAGGCCTGGACCTCGTCGATAATCAGCAGAGCGCCGTTTCTGCGGCACCAGTCCTGCAAACCACTGAACCATTCCTTGGGAGGAATGATGGTTCCGGGCGCGCCCTGATAAGGTTCGGCGATAATTGCCGCCACATCCTTCTCGGTAGCGCAATCGATGAAGTAATCCAGATATTTCAGACACTGCAAATCGCACTCGGGATAGCTTTTACCGAATGCACAGCGGTAACAGTTGGCATAGGGGATATTGTAGATCTGAGGAGGAAACGGACCGAAGCCTCGGGTTCCGGCGCCGGAACGTTTACCGCCCAGTCCCATCGACATGTAGGTCCGGCCATGAAAAGCTCCGTGAAACGAGATGATCTCCTTTTTACCGGTATACTTGCGGGCAATCTTGATCGCCCCTTCCACCGCTTCGGTTCCGGCGGAAACAAAAAAGGCCTTGCCGAAATGGGGGCCGCAGATTTCGACCAGTTTTTTGGCCAACTGTCCCCGGTATTTATTGACAAAATCATAGCTATTGACCATCTGGTTGGCCTGGTCGCAGATTTCTATCACCAGTTCCGGATTACTGTGGCCGACATTGGCCACCAGCACCCCGGACGTGAAATCCAGAAATTTATTATTGTCAACGTCCCATACGTTCACACCCCGGGCATGATCCCAGACGCACGGCACATTCTCGGTGGTGGAATTAGGTTCAAAATCCCGGCTCAGATTGAGATAATACTGGGCCTTGGGCCCGGGCAATTCGGTCCGGATATCGATCAGATCCTCACGCTGCATGATGAACGCTCCTTTGAAAAATGGCTTTATTTCTGGATGCGGGACGGAAATCCCTCTTCCAGCCAGGGACGGGTATACACATCGACCGGAGGATGGGATTCGGCCCAGTTCCATTGTTCAAAACAGGCCTCGGAACTCTGCCAGCCTTCGAAAGTATCCGCCGAAGCTCTCCAGTGGGGAGAAGTTGTCAATCGGCGGAATTCTCCGTTTTTATCCCGCCACTGAAGACAGGCATAAACCAGCACGCTGTCCCGGCGGAATGCGCGTGCCTGAATGGCAATGCTATTGGTTCCCGGTTTCAGATATGCCGTCACATCCCAGGCTTTGACCCGCTCCTGTTGAACCAGCAGGGATCCGGAATGATGGGCTTTGACCTGGCCGACTTCCCGGCCGTTGATCCAGAGAGTGGCAATCCCTTCGGCCACCAGTTGAATGTGGGCGGATTTGGGTTTGCCATCCAGCCGGAGATTGTAGCGGTAAAAAGCTCCGGAACTGAATGTCCCATCGGACTTGCGGGCCGCAATAAAGGAACCCGGCAGCGTACCGCCGATATCGGTCTGGCCGGCGTCCAGTTTGGCGGCGATCGTAGTAAGGAAAAAGCTCAGATAGCTGAATTCGCGCTCGATCCGGTGCAGGTTATCCTCACGGTTGGTTGACAACCACAGACGGCGATACTCCTGACGGCGAACATCCACCTGATTGGCCAGATTCCGACATTCTCCGGCTGCCGCCTTCAGATTCCGATTATAATCGGGCCAGTCAAATTCATAATGAATCATTCGGTAAAGATCCGACATCACAGCCTGAATCCGGACGTAATCCTGCCCCATTCCGACCGCCCATTCAAAATAGGGCTTGATCGGATCGGCCGGCATGGAGGTCAATAACAGTAAAGCCTGATCGACAATCCGGCCGACCGTTTCCACCCGGACATTATAGGCTCTATATTCTCGGCCGGCATAATTCTCCGGCTGGTAGGGATATTCAAAATACTCTTTGAAACTGAGTTGGTTCCCCAGGATCGAAAGGGTATGATTGATCGCAGCACATTCGCTCCGTCCCCGCCAGTAATAGCGGTCGAAATGGCGTCGTTCGGCCCGGATCGGATTCCAGGCCCAGTCCGCCCCATAGGCATAGGCATAATAATTAAATTCCCTGAAATTGGGACCTCCAAAATCCCCCCAACTGGATATGATACTCCCCATCGCCCCGTTGCGGTATCCGTCCCGGGTCAGATTCTCAATATTGACCATGGCATTGAGATGATCCGGATAGATATTGCGCCAATTCCAGATTCCCGAACTGACCAGATACCGGTTTCCGGTCAGTTTCAATTTCTCACAGGGCGTATAGATCAATCCGGGACGATAGGTCCAGTAGACCAGGATGATATCCTTGGGCAATCCGGAAAAGATCTCGGGATTGCTCTGCATAATATCCGCATACATCATGATGGTTTTGTTCTCCCGGCGGACCAGATCAAACACCTTTTGATAATGCTGCAAATGAAGATAATCGATCCCATAGCGTCTCAGCAGCCGTTGATTCTCGCCTTTACCCACATCGAAGGATTCGTCGGCCCCGATATTGAAATAGGGGGAGGAAAAGGACCGGCAGACCTCCGGAATCGACTGCTCAAGATAATTGAAAGCCGCCGGATCGGAAACGGAAAGAGCGGAAGATCCGGGAAATTCTGCCATTCCGATATATTGATCATCGATCAGGACATTCTCGAGATGGCCCAAGGTCTGAAAAATGGGGATAATCTCCACCATATAACGGCGGCCCCATTCCTCCAGTTGCCGGATATCATCGGAGCTCAATCGTCCCCGGTTGAGTCCGATCGAGGGAAAACTCTTCAGTTCAAAGAGATCCTCCATATAGATCATCAGGCAGTTCATTTTATACATACCACAAAAGCGAATAATTTGTTTGAAATTATCGAGGGTCGAGACCTGGCCGCGGCTGATATCATCGGAAGGACCGCGCAACTCCATCAACGGGTAATCCCGGATCACCCCGATGGGGATATGATTCGGATCGGCGGCTAAAATCTGTCGAAGGCTCATCAGCCCATAAAAGAATCCTCGACCAGCAACAGCCGAAACAGTGATCCGTTCGGGAGTCAGCTCGAGGCGGTAATAGCTTTGACGCTGGTATTCCGCCAGACCGGACCATTCGGACGGCAGCGGATCAAGCATCTGCACCGCCAGCTTGACGCTCCGGGATGAAGGAGAAGATTCACTCGGAAGGCTCTGCATCACTTCATCCAAGCCATACTGTAGTTCCTCTGAAGCAACCCCTCGCCCGATCTCCACAACCAATTTGTTCAGAGCAAAAGTTTCCGCTTTCATCTCCGCCGACTGCACCACCGGGATCACCGGCAAGTCGATGGCGGAAGGCCCGGCATTAAGGGCGGACCCCGCCGGAGCAAGAACCAACCAGATCGTCATCAACCCAATAACCATTACGATACGTAAATCTTTCATTATCAATGATTCTCCTCAATTATGACATTTTTACCCTTTAGATTCATCTCTATTCGTCATCACTTCGATCCTGACCCGTCAGTTGAATCCAAAACAATAAAATGGCGAGTTTTCAGGTTGGATTAATAATGATAATAACCTAAAAATCAAGGCTTGTCAAGCCGTTTCACCGAAAAAGCTCTGAACGAATCTTTTTTGATTCCTCTCCGGTCAGCCTTAGTCAAGGGTGATCTTGAAAACCATAAACGCATGGCTGAGAGAAGGATTCATTGAGAATGTCCCGACCAGGGGAATCGAAAAACTGTCACTGATTTTAATGGTCTTGGCGATATTCAGTCCCGCATTGATCATCGTAATCTTATCGGTCGTGACACTGTAAAGATCGGTCTTCTTATCCCCTTTTACGAATCCGACAAAAAAATCCAATTCCTGTTCGTCAAGCGTCATGGGATACCCGGCTTCAAAATAGATGGGTTTGTCCGGATCATTATGGAACGCGTAATCCATCATCAGATGAATCGGAAACTGGTCCGGTCCGGTATAATCGATCCCGATGTTCATCCAGTGAGCTCCGGTGCTTTCATCATCCTTCACCCCTTCATAATGAGAATAGGGAATGCCCTCAAAAGGATAATAATAATCGGTCAGCACCGGAGAAAATGTCCCTTTGGAGGTGGGAATTTCGTAGCTGATAACCAGATCGATCTCATTATAGGGAGATGATCCGTCCAGATGATCGATCAGGGCATAGGATCCCCAAGCCATGACCTCCAGATTGGCATAGTTGAGGGTCATATAGGGCTGGATTGCCGGGGAATTACCGAAATCGATGGACCGCCAATTGTAGCTGCTGACCAGATCAACACCGGTATTGAAAGAAAGTTTGTTGCATTCATCCGCGCCGACAATCGTAACCATTACCAACAGAATCGACAGCATCAATCGAATACGAATTTTCATTATAGCCTCCTTAGGGTTGAAAAATGATTTGTCAATAAGACCATCATCGTTGATAAAACCCATAACCTTGCCGTCACACCAAAGGATTCGGCACGGGCGGCACCGGCCGGGTTTTCCACGATAAGTCCGCAGACCGGTGACACATTCTCTAATATAACCGCCTCACGCTTGCCTGTCAAGAATAATCGTGACGAGTTCCATCATTTCGATCAGGATCTCATCAGCCTCATCATTGGTTTGCCTTGCCATCGATTGCCTTTGTTCCGGATCTCATTATAAATAAAGTATCAGGCTGATCCCATCCCCGGATATGAACTATAATTATGTTTGTCAATTTATAACTATAAATTCCATTCCCTACACCAAAAAAATCTTGATTTTTTATTGTAAGCGATATATATATAACAATTGGCCCGTTTGGATTGAACGACCGCAAGATTCGGCGGACCGGACAATTATAACCAGGAAGCATGAAACGAGGATTTTTGGAAATGAAGAAGAGTTATCAAGAGATTAACGATAAAATCCGGCAGAACAAGGCGGTGGTCCTGACGGCCGAGGAGATGACGCAGTTGGTTCAATCGGAAGGACCGGAAGCGGCGGCCCGCAAGGTTGATGTGGTCACTACCGGAACCTTCGGAGCTATGTGTTCTTCCGGAGTATTCATGAACTTTGGGCATACCGATCCCCCTCTCAAGATGGAAAGAATCAGTCTGAACGGGGTCAAGGTTTACGGAGGAATTGCGGCGGTGGATGGGTATCTGGGTGCGACCGAAAAGAGTCAGGCTGAGCCGGAAACCTATGGCGGCGCACATGTGATTGAGGATCTGATCCGGCGCAAGCCTCTTTCGTTCCACGCGGAAGGACAACCGACCGGATGCTATCCCGGACGATCGGCCGACGGCATGATCACTCTGGACGATCTGAACCAGGCTGTGATGCTGAATCCCAGAAATGCTTATCAACGCTATAATGCCGCCGCCAATACTTCCGATCGGCCTCTCCACACCTATATGGGAAAATTGTTGCCGCATATCGGCAATGTCACCTATTCCGGCGCCGGGGAGCTCTCCCCCCTCAACAATGATCCGCAGTTCCGGACCATCGGAACCGGGACCCGCATTTTTCTGGGTGGAGCGGAGGGATATATCGTCGGTTCCGGCACCCAGCACAGTCCGACCGGCCATTTTGCCACACTGATGCTCCAGGGAGACCTGAAGACGATGGATCCGGAATTTATTCGGGCCGCCACCTTTCCCCACTACGGTCACACCCTATATGTAGGAATCGGAATTCCCATTCCGATTTTAGACGAAGCGATGGCGTTGGCTACGGCTGTCTCCGACCGGGAGATCACGGTCAGTATTATCGATTATGGGGTTCCTCATCTTCGGCGGCCGGCCATCAGGAGCGGCGTCAGTTATCAGGAACTCAAATCGGGCTGGGTGGAGATCGAGGGACGATCGATCAAAACCTATTGCCTTTCAAGTCTGATAACCGCCCGCAAAATTGCTTTAACGCTCAAATCCAGGATTGAGAAGGGACTCTTTTTATTATCCGAGCCGGTGGCTCCACTCTCACGGGACGACAGTCCGCATCCCTTTCGAACCACCGAGCAGATTCGGGAATCCGAACCGATGCCGGTGACGGAGCAATCCCCGCAGCGCATTACACTGGATCCATCCCGCTGCGTACGGTGCGGTATGTGCACCCTCTACTGCCAATTCAATGCCCTGACCCAGGGGAATGACGGTTTGCCGGTGATCGATCGGGATCGGTGTACGCTCTGCCTGGCATGTATTGGAGGCTGCCAGTTACGCTGTCTCACGCTTTCGGCCTCCGGCCGGGTATGATAGTCCGCGAACGTTATCGCCAAGGGGAAACCATCGCCAATCTGATGGCCGAGCCGGATACTATTCCGATCATCAAGCATGAAATGGGATGCCGGCGCCGTCAGATCCAGGACTATATCCGGCGTGACCCGGAATTTCTGAGCAGTCTGGAACCGCGACCGGTTGCGGACGATGCCCCCTGGATCGTCAAGCGGATGGCTCGGGCGGCGCAGATCGCCGGGGTTGGTCCCATGGCCGCCGTAGCCGGCGCAATCGCAGCCGCCGGCGTCGAATCCGCTCTGTCGAACGGCGCCGACCACGTCATCATCGATAACGGCGGGGATATCGCCCTGGCAACCACCCAGCCGATCACCATCGGCTTATATACGTACAATTCCCCTTTCCGGGATCTGGCAGTCATCATTCCTCCCACCCCCCGGATACTCGGAATCTGTACCTCCTCCGGCGTGATCGGCCACTCCCTCAGTTTCGGAAATGCCCAGGCCGCTACCGTCTTTTCCCACGACCCATGTCTGGCGGACGCTATGGCCACCGCCCTGGGAAACCGGATCACCAGCCCCGATCCAGCGGCCATCCAAACGGCCCTGGAGCACTGCATGCATCAGGAAATTCTGGGCTGTATCGTCATCATCGATGACTATATCGGCCTGATCGGAGAGATTCCAAAACTCTGCCGATCAACCATCGATTACGAATCTATCGCAAAATAGGAGATAAAAATGAAAGTCATGAAGTTCGGCGGCGCCAGTCTGAAAGACAAATCAACCTTCCTCTCCACAGCCGGGATCATCACCCGGGATCCCCAGGACAAAATTGTGGTCCTCTCAGCCGTTTACCAGATGACCAACACCCTGGAACAACTGATCAACGATGCCAAAAAGAATGAAACCCTGATCCGGAAAGGGATCGACCGCATTAAAACGACACATCATATCATCGCATCCCAATGTATTGAAAATCTGGAAATCCTGGGCCAAACCATTCAGAATATTGACGATAAAATCCAGAAACTGGAGCGTCTGCTCTATGGCATTGCCTATACGGAAGAGATCACCAAAAAGATTTACGCCTTGATCATGAGCTTCGGAGAACGCCTGGCCGTTATTGTCATGGCCGGGGTACTGGAATCGATCGGATTCAAATCGGTCTATTTGGAATCGGACAAGATCGGGGTCATCTCCGACGATTCATTCGATAATGCCACCGCCATTCTGCCGCTGGTTCAGAAAAACCTGTTGAAAAATGTCGTTCCGCTGATCAAAGAAGGATATATTCCTCTGGTGACCGGGTTTTTCGGGGTTAACCAGAAAGGGCAGGTCACCCTTTTCGGCCGCAACAGTTCCGACTATACCGCCGCCGTAATAGCCCACGGCGTCAAGGCCAAGGTACTGGAAATCTGGAAAGATGTAGACGGATTCATGAGCGCCGATCCCAAACTGGTCGATAAGGCCTATCTGATCGACAAACTCTCCTATTATGAAGCCGCCGAGCTCTCCTATTTCGGGGCTAAAATTCTGCATCCCCGCACCGTCGAACCCTTAATCCCCGAATCGATCCCGATGGTGATCAAAAATCTGCTCCATCCCGATAACAGCGGTACCGAGATCGGCCCGACCACCTATCAAAAAGAATCGATCATCAAAAGTGTTACCTACAATAAAAACATCTCCGTCCTGAAAATCCAGGGAGCCGGGGTCGGCTATAAACCCGGCGTCATATCGGAAATCGGCGCCATACTGGCTGATTCAGGCATCAACATCTATTCCATCATCACATCCCAGACCTGCATCAACCTGTTGATCGACCACAAGGATGCCGATATGAGTACTCAGATCCTCCAGAACCTGGGAGACGGCATTATCGATTCTATCGATCATCGGGATGACGAATTGGTGGTGGCCGTGGTCGGAGCCGGAATCGACCGGACTCCGGGACTGGCAGCCAAGGTGTTCAACGCCGTCGCCCGGGAAAATATCAATATCGAAATGATTTCGTCCGGCGCATCGGATGTGGCCACCTATTTCATCGTCAAGGAATCCAGTCTGAAAACCGTGGTCAATGCCATTCACCAGGAATTTTTTCAATAAAAGGACAGAATCATGAGAATCGCAAAATTCGGCGGCACATCGGTCGGCAGTCCGGACGCCATTTCACAGGTGATCCGTATCATTCAAAATCAACCTTATCAGGCCGTTGTCGTATCGGCATTCAGCGGAGTCACCGATCAGTTGATCCGGATCAGTCAGTTGTCGGCCCGGCATGACAACCGGTATCTGGACCTGCTGGCGGAATTAAGGCAGCGTCACACCGAGGTTATCCAGTCCCTGATACCGGATGGGAATACCCAATCGCTGACCACCCGCATCGAATCTCTCTTCGCCGAATTGGCCGATCTGCTTCACGGGGTCTATCTGCTGCGTGAGTGTTCTCTGCGGAGTCTGGACTACATTCAGAGCTTCGGAGAACAGTTGTCGGCCGTCATCATTACCGAAACAGCCCGTCAGCGCGGAATCGAGGCCGAGTATCTGGATGCCCGGAGACTGATCATCACCGATGAAAACTTCGGCCGGGGCAGAGTCTTGCCGGAACTGACCGAAGCGGCCATCCAATCCCATTTCAGACAGCATTCCAGTCTGCAAGTGATGACCGGATTCATCGCCTCCACCCGTCACGGTGAAACCACCACCCTGGGACGTGGCGGGTCCGATTACACCGCCGCCGTCGTCGGCGCGGCTCTTCAGGTCGAAGAAATCGAGATCTGGACCGATGTCAACGGCATCATGACCGCCGATCCCCGCAAGGTCAAAAAAGCCTTTTCCCTGGACACCATCAGTTTCGAAGAAGCCATGGAGATGTCGCATTTCGGCGCTAAAATCATTTACCCCCCCACTATCCAGCCGGCCATGGACAAAAAAATCCCGATCCGAATTAAAAACACCTTCAATCCTGACTTCCCCGGCACCACGATCCAGGCGCAAGGGAACGGCAAGTCCTATATGATACGGGGCATCTCTTCCATCCAGAATATCGCTCTGCTGCGGGTTCAGGGCAGCGGAATGATCGGAGTCACCGGTATCGCCATGCGGCTCTTCTCGGCCCTGGCCCGGGAGAAAGTCAATGTGATTCTGATCACCCAGGCCTCCTCCGAGCATTCCATCTGCCTGGCAACCGCTCCCGAATCGGCGGACAAAGCCAAAGCAGCCATCGAACAGGAATTCGACCTGGAACGCCGGGCCAATCAGATCGATGAGGTGCTGATCGAAACCGATCTATCGATTCTGGCGGTCGTCGGTGAAAAAATGAAACGCACGGTCGGGATCTCCGGCCGCCTTTTCCATGCTCTGGGCCGCAACGGAATCAATGTCGTAGCCATCGCCCAGGGATCATCGGAACTCAATATCTCGGTGGTGATCAACCGCCAGGATGAGTGTAAAGCCCTCAACGCCATCCATGATACCTTTTTCCTGTCCGAAACCCGTTCGCTGAACCTGTTCATGACCGGATGCGGACTGATCGGGTCAACCCTGCTGAAACAGATCAGGACGCAGATGGAGAGGTTGCGAGACCGGATGAGCCTGGATATCAAGCTGATCGGATTGAGTAATTCACGGAAAAGAGTAATGGATGAAAATGGAATCGATCTGGATCACTGGAAAAGCCGGCTGAAGCAATCCGATCAAATAGCGGATTTTGAGCGATTTATTCAACAAATGAAAGATTTGAACCTTCCCAATACGATCTTTATCGATTGCACGGCGGATCAGACGATTGCCGAGCGTTACGGAGACATTCTGGAAGCCAGCATTTCGGTGGTCACCCCCAACAAACGCGCCAATACCGGATCATACCATTACTATCAGAAGTTGAACAGCACAGCGGCCCGGTATGGAGCCCGTTTTTTGTATGAGACCAATGTCGGAGCCGGACTCCCCATTATCAGTACCCTCCATGACCTGACCGCCAGCGGTGACAGCATCCATCGAATCGAAGCCATCCTCTCCGGAACGATCAGCTATATATTCAACAATTTTAAGGGCGATACCCTGTTCAGTCATTGGGTCGAACAGGCCCGCCGCCAAGGATTGACCGAACCGGATCCGCGGGATGATCTGAATGCCCTGGATGCAGCCCGTAAACTGCTGATCCTGGCCCGGGAAACCGGTCTGCCGCTGGAATTGAATGATATCCATATCCAGCCGATCCTGCCGGAAGAATGCCTGGCGGCCGAAAATGCCGAACAATTCATGAAAATCCTGCCCCGCTTTGATGATTATTTCTCCAACCTCAAAAACCAGGCTGAACAAGCCCATAAAGCCTTGCGCTATATTGCCCGTCTGGAGAACGGCCGGGCCAGAATCACCCTGGAATCGGTCGACAGCTCCCATCCCTTCTATGATCTCTCCGGGAGCGACAACATCATTGCCTTCACCACCGAACGCTACAACCTGCGTCCGCTGGTAGTCAAAGGTCCTGGCGCCGGAGCCGAAGTCACCGCCGCCGGAGTCTTCGCCGATATCATCCGATTGGCTGAATAAATCGAATTACGCCTCTAATCCCGCAGCCGCTTTTTTCACCCGAGTCACCCCCGACCGGATCGAGGCCCTTCACCAACCGGAATCAATCCCATCGAACACGATCTAACCGATAACCTACTAAACCCCAAGTAAGGATCCAATTATGACCTTATCATCCCCCCATCCCCGAATACCGGTCGGCATTCTGGGCGCCACCGGAAGTGTGGGACAGAAATTTATCGAGCTGCTGTCTCGGCATCCCTGGTTCGAAATCAAAGCCCTGGGGGCATCGGAACGTTCGGCCGGCAAACCCTATCGGGAAGCGGCCAATTGGTTCATGTCCAGCCCCCTGCCGCAAGAGATCGGCCACATGACGGTACTCCCCTGCCGGGCCAAGGATTTTCCATGCCGCCTGGTTTTTTCCGGCCTGGACGCCTCGGTAGCCGGAGAAGTCGAAGAGGAATTCGCCCAAGCCGGCTGCATCGTGATTTCAAACTCACGTAACCATCGATTCGATCCGTGGGTGCCGCTGCTGATTCCGGAAGTCAATCCCGATCATCTTGATTCGACCCGATTTCAGCCGTACAACGGCGGCATGATTGTGACCAATCCCAACTGCTCCACCATCGGTCTGGCAATGGCGCTCAAACCGCTGGACGACCAATTCGGACTCGACCTGGTCCAGGTCGTCACCATGCAGGCCATATCAGGCGCCGGTTATCCCGGTGTCCCCAGCCTGGATATCATCGATAACGTTATCCCGCTGATCAAGGGCGAAGAGGAAAAAATGGAAACCGAACCCTTGAAGATACTGGGAAAATTACAGAAAGACGGCACCATCCGTCAGTCAAATTTCAAGATCAGCGCCCATTGCAACCGGGTCGCCGTAATTGACGGCCACACCGAAAGCGTGACAGTCAAACTGAAAACCAAAGCCGACCCCCCCCAGATCATCAAGGCCTGGCGTGAATTTCGCAGTCAGGCTCAGATTCTGAATCTGCCGACTGCACCACTCCAACCCATCTACTATCACGAACAGGAAAACTATCCCCAGCCCAGACTGCTTCGGAATCTGGATAAAGGGATGGCCGTCAGTATCGGCCGGTTACGCCCCTGCCCGATCATGGATTATAAATTTACCCTATTGTCTCATAACACAGTCCGCGGTGCGGCCGGAGGCGCCATTCTGAATGCCGAACTGCTGGTCAAAAAAGGCTTAGCCCCGGCCCTGAACCTTACGCCGGATTCGCTGACTTAACCGGCTGAAGACCGTCGGAATCGGATTCATGCTCACATAGAGCGCCAGCCAGATTCCAATCACCACCAAGCCTTTAATAGTCAGCGAAATCATCGATTCCAATTTTCCCTGATCAAAAACCAGATCAAAATATCGGGTAATCCCGATCAAAGCCAATGACAGCATCCCGACTGCTCCATAAAACAGCGGCCGGGATGGCTCATGGCGAATGAAATCCCCCAATTCCCGATGCGTATAGCGGCGAATTACCAGCCAATTGATAAAAAATGCCAGGGAATTGGCCAAGGCTATACCGGCATGATTCAGCAGGCTGAACTGAACCAGCACCAGCGAAAACAGGATATTGATTCCCGAACCGATCATCGACATGGTGAGAGCATATCGATTCTTGTTGAATAAGGATAACACCCGGGTATAATACCCCACCATGCTCATCGGCAGCAAACCGACCGAATACCAGACCAACGCCCAACTGGTCAGATCCAGGGAAGAGGCGTCAAAACTTCCGCGGCGCAGCAGCAGATTGACCAGTTCCGGAGCCCCGATAATCATGACCAGACTCACCGGAATAAATAAAAAATAGTTCAGTCTCAATCCACGGCTGTAAATCTGATCAAATCCTTTAAAATCCTGTAAACTCTTCATCCGGTTCAGAATCGGATTGACGGCCCTGGAAATGGAAAGCGAGAGAATGGCAAACGGTAACTGGTAGACCCGTTGAGCATAAAAGATGGAGGAGGTGGCTCCCGGCACCAGGGTGGTAGCCAGAAACCGGCTGAAGACCTCCGAGCTTTTATTGAACAAAGCATTATAGGTAATAATCCGGCTCTCTTGCCGGATCAGTCCGAAATCCTGCTCCGGATCCTTCAGGATCGGGTGATAGCGAAGCTGATGATCGCTTTTGAACGTGCGGTTGAACAGAAACGGCAACTGAATCACCAACTGGAGCAGAGCACCCAGCACATACCCTACCGCTATGGAATACCCCCCGATCAATGGTTGCAGGAACACAATCCCGGCAATCACCCCCAGGCTCAACATCACCGGTGCAAAAGCAAAAATCCAGTTTTTTTCGAAAAAGTTCAGGATCGAACCGACCAGAGAGGCCAATCCGATAAACAACATAAACGGCAGCAGTATCAAAATCAGTTTAAGACTCAGTTCATAATCAAAATCCCCTGAGGCAAAAATAAAACCGAAAAGATGAGGAAAGTGGGTCCGTAATGAAAAGAAAAGTGGAATCACCAGATAGAGCAAAAAGGTGGCCACCATCAGAATAATGAAAAACCAGTTGCAGATGACGGAGATAAACCGCCAGGCCCGGGCTTGATTCCCCTGGTCATAAATGGTTTTGAAGGGCGGCATAAACGCCCGCTCCACCATGTCTTCACCCAGAATCTGGCGGAAAAGATTGGGAAAAATCAAAGCCAGGGTAAAAGCATCAGCCACCCGGGATGTTCCGAAATAGGACGCGACAATGATCTCGCGGATAAATCCGAAAACCCGGGATACCAGTGTCCCGGTCAAAAGCTTGAAAATATTACGCCACATGCAGAATTCTCTTTTCTTTCCAGACTGAACTATCAATTCGTAATCAACACGATTCGGATTCGTTATGAACGCAGCGCGATTCGATCCTCCATCCGGGCTTTCTTGACACAGTACTTCAATCGATAATAGGATATAACCAGAATGGGGAGAATCACCAGAGTACTCCAATGATGAGTCATAGGCGCGATAAAGAGCATCAGGTCATAAGTTCCGTGTATCAATACGGCAATACCCAACCCATGCCCCCAATCCAACCATTCCTGTTTCCGGGTTTCGGCAAACTTGGCTCTGCCCAGGTAAAATCCCATCAATCCGGAAGAAAAAGCATGCATCGGTATGGCCGAAAATGCCCGGACCACAGCTATCGTCAGACCGCTATCCAATACATAAATAATGTTTTCCATACAGGCAAATCCCATACTGGCCATGACCGTATAGACAATTCCATCCATCTCCTCATCAAATTCCAGTTGCCGGTAAACAAAAAAAATAACCGTCAGAAATTTCAGAACCTCTTCACAAAGCGCCACTACAATAAATGATTTGACAACCAGATACCCGATTACCGACCGTTCAAGCAGCAGCAGATTAACCCGGTCAAAGGCATATTCAACGATCATGGCCGGCAGAATCAGACAAAACCCAAGCAGAAACAGCTTGACGACCATCCCGGCAGGTTCCGGTTTCTGCTGGTCCTGTAAATAATAATAACGGACCAAAACCAGGGCCGGGGCAATTGCCATGATGAAGGACAACACCATGTAAATCAAAGTGGAACTGAACCTTTCTCTCTATAGCCGGAATGGCGGCATCCCATCTTGGAATTGACGAATCATTCGGAGACACCATGGGATATCAAGCACTATAAATTATACTATTTAATGGGTGAAATGCAAGGATTAATTATTTATGAAAATAGATGATTTGAGGGTGCCCAACCCAAACTGAGTGCTTAACATGGACTGGGGGAGTCCACCTTGGACCGGGAGTCCACCTTGGACCGGGAGTCCACCTTGGACCGGGGATTATTCAGGCTGAGTGATCGTGCCGATAAAAAGAATGATTCCGGTTTGGCGTTCATGGATAACATACAGGAAGGGGCGATTAATGCTCATAAAAAACCAGGGATCATTAGAACACTTTTCGGAAATCTCCACCACGGTAGCGGCGGCAGCGGTCGTTCCCTCCTCATTGACCCGGATATCGGATTGATGGATCACCCGGCTGATATACAGTTCACGATTAGGGGCTATGCCTGAAAAATCGGCCTGTCCGCCGATAAAAGCCGTCGGCATCCCCATCCGGCTCAGCCTGTCATTCAAGACACTCCGATATCCGGCCTTAAAACGGGGCAGATATACCGTACCGGAATCGGACTGAAGACTTTTTTTCCACTGATCCCACTGTTCCCAGTTGATCGATGGAATGATTCGATCCAGGGAGGAATTCAATGAAGGCATCAGGATCATCATGGCAAAATGGCCGTCGCCATAGGGCAAATCCAGTATCTCAATCTCATCGGTCTTCCAGTGCAGAAACAGATTGGACTGGGTCATCATCGGCACCCGAATGCTGTGGGACGAATCGATCCGGAAGTCGTTGTCTTCGGTATGTTCCGGATTGAATTGATACTGCCAGACTCCCTGGAAGTATAGCGCATTAATCAGAACCATCACCACATTGGGTGGGATCTGATCCAGAATAGCCGTAATCCGGTTATCGGTATGAGCGCTTACCCATCCATTCATTATATCCAGGCTGCCGTTTTTATAAAAGTCCAAGACCCTGACCTCAGCCGAAAAATAATCCTGATTGGTATGGATAAAATCCGAATTGATCCTGATCCCCTCCATACACCAGATGGAATTGGCTATACCGAAGGTTACTCCCGGATCTGCCGTGACCAGCATCCGGATCAAGCTGCCATAGGACTGGTTGATTTCATCCTGAGTCAATCCTTCCAGGCCGAGGGTGGCGATCATCTCGGTCCGTGTGTCATTCTTGGCCCCGTTCAGCGTCATTCCAAGTGCCATCGAAAGGCTAAGGGGAGAGATGATGATATTCCCCGCCGGATCCGATTGATGGATTTCTCGCAGCAAATCAAAGCCGAATCCATAGGAAGCATTGACAATCTTCTCTTCAGAAGGGTTAAGCATTCTGAGCCCAGTCGAATCGTACCCCAGTTCTTCTTCCAAAATCCTGACCCGATCGGAGCATCCGCTCACTGCCGTCACCAAAACGACAATGACCACCGCCATTCCGATTCTTATCATCATGATTCCGCTCCTTTATGGTATAACTTAGGTTATGGTAATCCCATCCTTCATCTCCGAAATAAAGCATCTTTCATGCCGTTCCGTAAGCTATTGGAATGCGTGGTGACCGGTTCGAAATAGTATCAGAAAACCGATTGAATTATCAAATATCTGAATTGATCACTATCCGGGACGATCCATGATAATCGGGATATTCCATGCCGCCCGCCTATGGTCAATCGGATGACCGCTCCCTCCTATTCCGAACACCCCTGTATTCAGAATAATTATGAAAATCTTTTTATGATAATGCTGGAAATATTTCTTGACTTGCTCTGAAGTTTGATTTATTATGGAACTGGTTATAAAAAAGAACGATAACGCTACTGAACAAGGGAGTTGAACGTGCAACACGCCATACGATACCGATCGACCAACGGCCAGGCCCCGGATGTAAATTTTGGAGAGGCTTTGATGAAGGGCCAGGCCCCGGACCGGGGATTATACATACCCACTCGGATTCCCTCACTGACCGCCGATGAAATTGAGGCCATGACGGAAATGGAATATGCCCGGATAGCGCAGCGGGTCCTGACTCCTTATCTGAGTGAGGATTTTACCGCAGAAGAACTGAGGGTGATGACGGAATCGGCCTACAACTACCCGATACCGGTGGAAATGATTGATGACCGGACAGCGGTTTTGAGGCTCGATCAAGGGCCGACGGCATCCTTTAAGGATTTTGCGGCCCGAATGATGGCCCGCCTAATGCAGGTCTATCTGAAACGGGAAAAACGCCGCATCCTGATACTGACCGCCACCTCCGGTGATACGGGCAGTGCGGTGGCCAATGCCTTTTATGGGCTACAGAATGTTCAGGTATTGGTATTGTTTCCCGAAAAAGAGGTCTCGGAACGACAGCGCAAGCAAATGACCACTCTGGGCGGCAATGTCCGGGTCATCTCGCTGGACGGGAAATTCGATGATTGTCAGGCTCTGGTCAAACAGGCCTTTTCGGATCCCGACCTGGTCTCCCTGGATCTGTCGTCTGCCAATTCAATCAATATCGGTCGGTTACTGCCGCAATCGGTTTACTATTTTTATGCCTGGTCCAGGGTGAAATCCCGAATCGATCAGCGGCCGATCGTGGTATCAGTACCCTGCGGAAATTTCGGCGATCTGGCCGGCGGCTGGATTGCCCGTAAGATGGGTCTTCCCATCTCGCAATTCATCGCGGCTACCAATTCCAACGATGAATTTCCAAAATTTCTCAATAGCGGAGAGTATTGTAAAATAGAACCATCCATCGCCTGTATCTCCAGCGCCATGAATGTGGGACATCCCAGCAATCTGGCACGGCTGGTGGACTGGTACGGCGGCCGGATGGACGAAAAAGGCCGAATCCACCGGACTCCGGCCATGGATCAGTTCCGGCGCGACATCTGCTCCTATTCCGTCAGTGACGACCAAACCCGGCAAATGATCCGGGAAGCCTACACCAATCGGCATGTCCTGCTGGAACCCCATGGAGCGGTGGCCTGGGCCGGCATCCAGCGCTACATCAAAGAGCAGGCTCAGTCTGTGCAGGAACACAATCCATTCTTCATTTCGATTGAAACCGCTCACCCGGCCAAATTTCCCGATGAAATCCGGCATATCCTGCAGATTGCACCGGAACTGCCGGAAAGTCTCAGCCGTCTTGATCACCTCCCGGAATCGATGATCCCCATGGCCAACGAGTATCCGGCCTTCAAATCATATCTTCTAAAAACCCGTTGAGGTCTCGAATGAACTATATCATTATCCTGATCGATGGAGCCGCGGATTATCCGATCCCGGAACTGAATGGACAAACCCCTTTGATGGCGGCGCAAACCCCCTATCTGGATCAGCTTTGCCGGCGCGGTCGATGCGGCCGGCTGATCACCGTCCCCCAGGGCATGCCCCCCGGGAGTGAAGTAGCCAATCTGGCAATTCTGGGTTACCCGGTCCGAGAAATCTACCAGGGACGGGGAGTATTGGAAGCCGCCAGCCTGGGACTGGAGATTCAGCCGGAAGACTTGGTGATGCGCTGCAACCTGATCTGCGTGCAGGACGGATTGATCAAAAACCATTCGGCCGGGCATATTACCAGCCCTGAGGCGGCCCAACTGATCGATTATCTGAATCAGGAGCTGGGGAATACCGAAACGCACTTTTATCCGGGTGTCAGTTACCGCCATATCCTGATTCTCAAAAACGGTCATCCCGCCATTGAGTGCACACCGCCTCATGATGTACCGGGTAAGCCCATGAAAGACTATTTGATCCGGGCCCGATTGGAGGAGGGCCAAGCGACAGCCGCCACTCTGAATGGGTTGATCCTGCGTTCGCAGCAAATCTTACCGGGCCATCCGGTCAACCGCGACCGGATCGCACGGGGCAAGGATCCGGCCAATTCAGTCTGGTTCTGGTCCCAGGGAAACAAACCGAATATGAAGACCTGCCGCCGGATGTTCAACCTCTCCGGGGCTGTAATCTCAGCCGTTGACCTGATTCAGGGAATCGGCGCCATCGCCGGCATGGACGTCATCAAAGTGGAGGGAGCCACCGGACTGTATGATACCAACTATGCCGGCAAGGCTCAGGCCGCCATTGAAGCCGTCACCCGCCATGATCTGGTTTATCTGCATATCGAAGCCAGTGATGAGGCCGGACATGAGGGCAACGTCAAATTGAAAATCAAAACCCTGGAGGATATTGACCGGCTGGTAATCCGACCCATCCTGGCCGCCGCCGATTCGAGCCGTCAGCCGATCGCCATCGCCGTCCTACCGGACCACCCGACTCCCTGCACCCTCAAAACCCATACCTCAGACCCGGTCCCCTTCGTCATCTATCATCCGGAACGTCCGGCCGATCCAGTCATAGAATTCAATGAAACCAGCGTCCACCAGGGTGCTTACGGATTAATGGAAGCCAATCGGTTCATTCCGGAACTGATCGCCTGACCAGAGCCTGCATGGCCGCAAGGCTCAATCGAAATATCCGCCATTCCTCTAAAGCCACGGCCCCCAGAGATCGATAGAAATCAATGGCCGGCTGGTTCCAGGTCAAAACCGACCATTCCATCCGGCCACACTTCAATCGAAGGGCTTCATCCACCAGATAAAGCAACAGCGCTTTCCCAATCCCCAGTTTTCTGTATTGCGGCCGAACAAATAGATCCTCCAGATAGAGTCCCGGCCGGCCGATAAAAGTGGAAAAATTATAAAAATAGACGGCAGATCCGACCGGAATCCCGCCATACCAAGCCAGAATGACCCGGGCGGAAGGAACCGGACCGAACAGTGATTGCTCCAGAGTCGCCACATCGGCGCTTACCTGATCCTCCATCTGTTCATATTCAGCCAATTCACGGATCAACGACATAATCACCGGCAAATCCGATCGGACGGCAGGTCGGATCTCAAGGGATTTCGAATCCGATTCGGCTAACGGCATAATACCTCCTTCATTTTCCTGATATAAATCCATTCGATGATCAGATCAAACACTGAATCCTTAGTATCATAATCACAACCACGCATTTTTTCAGTTGAAAGTCAAGGCGATTTTGATGAACCGGCAATTTTTACGGGTAATCAAAAAATTACTTGCAATTTATCGGAAGGTTTATTATAATAGCCTTCCTGTTAACAACGAATGGTCTTTGACATTTTCTGGTAAAACCGGCCGGCACTAAGACGGAATCCTTTCAGGAGAGATCGGTAGCATGAATCTTCAGGAACGATATCTTTTTTATATGGAACAGGCTTATCAATTGGCCGAGCTAGCGTACCAGCAGGAAGAGGTTCCGATCGGAGCAGTCGTGGTATCGGGAGATACCATCATCGGACGCGGCTGGAATCGGGTGGAAGCCTGGAAAGATCCGACGGCTCATGCCGAGATGGTCGCCATTCGGGAAGCAGCCCACCATGTCAATTTGAAGCGGTTGACCGAATGCGAGCTTTATGTGACGATCGAGCCCTGTGTGATGTGTGCCGGAGCGATCTGGCAAGCCAGGCTGAAAACCGTGATATATGGAGCCGAGGATATAAAAGGCGGGGCCTATGGATCGCTTTACGATCTGGCGGTTGACCATCGGCTGAATCATCGGCCGGAGGTGATCAGAGGCATCCTGGAAGAGCGGTGCCGATGCCTGATTCAGAGTTTTTTTCGCGCTAAGCGCTAAGGAGAGGTGCCAGAGCGGTTGATAGGGACGGTCTCGAAAACCGTTGTTCGTTTACGCGGACCGAGGGTTCGAATCCCTCCCTCTCCGTTGTTTTTCACCCTGCCGGATCACCTGGATTTACCAGACATAAGAATAATGGAGAGATGTCCGAGTTGGCTGAAGGAGCACGATTGGAAATCGTGTGAATCACCCAAAGTGGTTCCGAGGGTTCGAATCCCTCTCTCTCCGTCTATCGGGGCTTTATACCCCGCACGATTCTATGATTTTGAACCCATCACCACGAAACACAAGGGGCAGTAGCTCAGTTGGGAGAGCGCAGCTTTCGCAAGGCTGAGGCCGGCGGTTCGATCCCGCTCTGCTCCATCTAAAACGCTAATCTACCACCCAGGCACCGTCGCAATGGAATCCACCCAACCCCGCCAGGGCCGGAAGGCAGCAACGGCAAGTGGCACTTTCATGTGTTGACGGCTCTGCCTGGATGGTGGATTAGCGTTTTAATGTTTTGGGTCCCGCGATTAACCTTTTACCCTGAACGGCTTATGGCAGAATACCTCGTTTCAGCCAGAAAATACCGCCCGGCCCTGTTCGATGAGGTGATCGGTCAGGAACATATCACCCAGACCCTGGAAAACGCCATCACCCGGAACCGGATCGCCCACGCTTACCTGTTCACCGGGCCCCGCGGCGTCGGTAAAACCACTACCGCCCGCATCTTTTCCAAAGCCCTCAACTGCGATCAGGGCCTCAGCACTACCCCCTGCAATCAATGCCAATCCTGCCGCCAAATCACCGACGGCCTCTCCCTGGATGTACTGGAAATCGACGGTGCCTCCAATCGCGGAATCGATGAAATCCGCTCCCTCAAAGAAAACATCAATTACGCCCCGGGAACCGGCAAATTCAAAGTCTATATCATCGACGAAGTCCATATGCTGACCGAACAGGCCTTCAATGCCCTGCTCAAAACCCTGGAAGAACCCCCTCCCCGGGTTATCTTCATCTTCGCCACCACCGAACCCCACCGAATCCCCATCACGATTCTATCCCGCTGCCAACGCTATGATTTCCGCCGCATTCCCCAGGCCCAAATCACCGAACAGCTCCGCCGGATCGCCCAGCAGGAAGAAATATCCATCCCCACCGACGCCATCAACCTGATCACCCGAAAAGCCGAAGGCAGTATGCGGGACGCCGAATCCCTCTTCGATCAGGTCAGCTCCTTCTGCGGCCGCGAAATCACCACCCCCCAAGTCGAAAAATTGCTCGGCATCACAGGCAACGAACTCTTCGTTCACCTGATGGAAGCCCTGACCCAAAAAGACTACTATACCGGACTGCATCTGATTAACCAGATGATCTATTCGGGGCAGGATATATTCGAATTCCTCAATGGATTGACCGAATTCATCAGAAACCTGATCATCCTCAAACTACAGAATCAACCCGACCGCATATTCGGAATCAGTCCCGACGAAATCCCGCGCCTGCTGACTCTGGCCGGCCCGTTCGCCGTCCTGGATCTCTACCGCATGATCAATCTGGTCTCCCGCTACGAATCGATCATCAAATTCTCCGGACACCCGACCATCCAGTTGGAAATGCTGATCTTCAAGCTGTTCAGCCTCAATTCGCTGGATTCGATCGAAACCATTATCACTCAGATCAAAAATACCCTTCCCCCGGAACCGCGAATCATTCCCCCGGCAGGGATACCATCCCCGGCAGGTGTTCAACCCGCAGAAAACATACCTCATTCCGGTCCGACATCACCGCTTTCACCGGCGGCCGAAACGCTTCCGAACTCTCCCGATTCATCCGTTTCACCCCCGGATTCTCAACCGACCATTGCTGCTCCGATCCCGTCCGCCGATCCACCAACCGTCTCCGACCGATCGCCCCTGCCCAACGCTCCCGCTGCGGCAATCCCGTCGGCAGTATCATCGGATCCCGCCCCGGCCACCGAACCATCCTCTGTCAGGGAAACCCAGCCGGATTCCCTTCCATCGGAAAACCTGCTCGGCATCTGGCAGCACTTGATCAGTCGAATCGCATCGGATCAGAGGGTATTAGCCGACTATCTGGCTGAAGCTGTTCCTATATCCCTGGAGAATGACCGGTTGGAACTTAAAATACCGGAAGCCACCGAACGCCTCAAGACCATGCTGGAAAAGCCGGAAACCTGCCGCCGGATTCAAGCGGAATGGCTCACGCTTCGCAATCAAAAAATTAAAATTGATTACCAGTTCATCATGCTGGATAAATCGAAATTTGAACAGGAGTTCCGTAAAGAGATCCCGGTCATCGAGATCAAAACCCGGAATCTGGATGATTATAAGAATGAATACCCGATGATTGGGTATCTGGTCGACCAGTTCAAAGCCGAAATCAGTGATAAAAACAAGCCGAAACCCGGCAGGAGGAAAAAAGATGAGTAAACAGCTTAATGCCTTATTGAAAGAAGCCCAGAAAGCCCAGCGCAAGATGATGGAATACCAGACCCAGTTGGAAACTCAGACCTTTACCGGAAGCGCTGGAGGCGGCGTGGTCAAGGTGACGGTCAACGGATCAAAAAAGCTGCTGAAGATAGAGCTGATCCCGGATGTGGTGGATCCCAACGATATAGAGATGCTGCAGGATCTGATCATCACCGCGGTCAACGAAGCTCTGGAAGCGGCGGAAAAAACCGCCAACGATCAGCTTTCCGGCTTGACCGGAGGCTTGAAGATCCCGGGATTGAATATCTGAGATGGGCAAATCCCATGCCCTTGAGATCATCATCGGTGAGTTCGGCAAGTTCCCCGGAATCGGACAGAAAACCGCCGAACGGCTGGCCTATTTTCTGATTTTTAAGGAACCGGAATTTACCCGGGAACTGACGGACAACCTATGGAAAGCCCGCAACGCCATCCTTTTCTGTTCGACCTGCGGTAATATCGGTGAGACTGATCCCTGTGATATTTGCTCCAATCCCCACCGGGATCATCAGGTCATCTGCGTGGTGGAAACCCCACGCGACATCATTGCCATCGAAAAAAGCGCTGTCTACCATGGCATTTACCATGTTCTGGGGGGAACCTTGACCCCGACCGAGGGTATCATGCCTGAAAAACTTAATCTGAACGGATTGCTGTCGCGGATTACCCCGGAAATCCGGGAGATTATCATCGCGACCAGCTCCAACATTCCGGGCGAGATGACCGCCCTGTACCTGAAAAAACTGCTGCTCCGCTTCCCCGTCCGCATCACCCGTATCGCTCGGGGACTCCCATTCGGCAGCGATTTGGAGTATACCGACCAAATGACCATCAAAAACGCCTTTTTAGGCCGACGATCGGTTGACGATGAATCTGCCCAATAAGATCACGTTGTCACGGGTCGTCCTGGCCCTGATCTTCATGATATTCTTCTATCTGCCCGGCATAACGATGCACTATATCGCCATGGCTCTGTTCATTATCGCCAATCTGACCGATATGTACGACGGCTATCTGGCCCGCAAGACCGGAGTCGTTACCGGATTCGGCAAATTCATGGATCCCCTGGCCGATAAAATCCTGGTGAGCATCGTCTTTCTGGCCCTGCTGGACAAAGGCATCCTGAGTGCATGGATCATTTCACTGATCCTGGTCCGGGAATTCATTATCACCGGAATCCGTACCCTGGCCGCCTATAAGGGAGTTGCCATCCAAGCCTCCCGGATGGCCAAACTCAAAACCTTCATTCAGTTGATCCTGGCCAGTTGGGGCTTATGCCATTATCTGTTCGAATCCTCCTCCAACCGGATTCTGCAGTACATCTTCCAACCTGACTTCATTCTCTATCTCTCCTATGCCGCTTTGTTGATTACCTATCTGTCAGGTTACGATTACCTGATCAAATCCAAAAAAATATTTGCAGGAGACCTATGATTCGAAAATATATCTCCATTCTATGGGCGACCGGTCTTGGAACCGGATTCTTCCCCCTTTTCCCGGGGACGATCGGCAGCCTTGTCGCCTGTGGACTCATCTATTGGCTCTATCCCCTCCCCCTGCTCCCCCTGATCGGGATGCTCGTTTTGCTGTTTTTCAGCGGGGTCTGGGCGGCCGGTGAAGCCGAGCATTACCTGGGACATGACGCTCATTCCATCGTAATCGATGAGGTATTCGGCATGATGCTGGCCATGATCTTGCTTCCGGTAAACTGGAAAAGCATTCTGATTGCTTTGGTTCTGTTTCGGATTTTCGATGTCTGGAAACCGCTCTGGATCGATAATTCCCAGAATCTGCCGCGAGGATGGGGCATTAT
>JAGOEH010000199.1 GCA_017997825.1 Candidatus Delongbacteria bacterium
CCGAACCATATTCTGCCTCATGACAGTTACCTGATCAACCTGGGACATCCGGAACCGGATGCCCTGGACCGATCCCGCCGGGCTTTCATCGATGAGATGAAACGCTGTCATGAATTGGGGCTTCTTTATTTGAATTTTCATCCCGGCAGTACCCTGGACCGGATTTCGGAATCCGAATGTCTGACCATTATTGCCCAGAGTATTAATCAGGCCCTGGATACCATTCCCAACGTGACGGCCGTTATCGAAAATACGGCCGGGCAGGGCAGCAATGTAGGGTATCGCTTTGAGCATCTACGCGACATCATTGCCCAGGTCAACGATCAGCAACGGATCGGGTTCTGCATCGATACCTGTCATACTTTGGCGGCCGGTTATGATATCCGAACCCTGGAAACCTTCAATCAAACCTTGGATGAACTGGATCGGGTGGTTGGTCTGGATTATCTGAAAGGGATGCATCTGAATGATGCTAAAAAGGGATTGGGAAGCCGGGTCGATCGCCATACCTCCTTGGGAGAAGGGGTTTTGGGAATGGAGTGTTTTCGCTGTATCATACGAGATAATCGGTTAGCTGAAATCCCCTTGATCCTGGAAACCCCCGATCCGGAACGCTGGCCGGAGGAGATTCGGAAACTGCACGCCTTGCTCTCCGATTAAGCTCAATTCAATCGAGCATCCAAATCACATTATTTGAATAAAATTAAAATTCTTGATTTTTATGGATAGATGATTATTTTATGGTTAAGTATGCCGGTTCTTTATTGATCAGATCCGATAATCAGAGCGATATAATCGAATCAGGCTTGATTCATTTTATTCCTATTCCGGTATTGATCGAATCCGCGGCCCTGATGGCTTAAGCATTATCCCGGAGGTTTCGGTTGCCGGGAACGATCGGCCAAGCTTAGGTTAAGAGAATCTGATTAAAAGATGTTGAATTACAACAATTTCAAGGGGGGGATGATGCCGAACTGTGAGTGTCTGGCCGGATGCCCTTTTTTTAACGACAAAATGAAACCGGAAGCCGGAGTCGGTGCGATCTTCAAACGAAACTATTGCTTGGGTGATAATTCCAAATGTGCCCGTTACATGGTTTTTAAACAGTTGGGAAAACAGGCGGTTCCGAGTGATCTCTATCCAAATATGCATGATCGGGCCCTGAAAATATTGGAAGGGAAGTAGAGGTTTTTAGGATGTCCCGTTTTTTGGGTTGACATTTGGTACCGCTTCATGTAACTTGAGAGAAGAATACCGTTGGAATATCTGGATCATCCGAATAGTGCCGTCTATTATTTAGAAAAATCTGATTGGCAGACTCCGTTCCTTAGGGTGCTGCTCCGAAACGATCAGGGATTGAGCATTTATTTGCTGATGATCCTATCGGCATTAAACCATACCATTCATCCGATCGATCAACGATTTATGATAACAGGAGATTCCAATCCGGATACAAGTGATCGGATAATGGATTATACATCAAGGGGATTTAAATGAAACGGATTTATACCAGTGTTTTGATATTAGTGTTATTGACCGCTCTTTCTTGGTGGCGATGCAGTAAAAGTGAAGATGATGGGGGAGGAGATACAACTCCGGTTACCCTAGTCGAATGGACGGCGCTGGAAACCAAGAGCGTAGGCCCATCCGCCCCGGTGATCGAATATAATGATATAACCCTGACCTTTAAGGCTGATCAACTGTCTCAAAACCATGATGTCCGTTTATATAAGGGAAGTAAAGGCAGTTCCTTTTACGGCGATGCTTCCGGAGATGTTTTGGGTATCGAATTTCTTTCTTCTCCCAACCGGAATCTGGAGGTTCAGGTTGCCCTTAAAAGTCAAAATCCAGCTGATGAGAGTATTTATCTTGGACTGAAGGATCTGAGCCAGTCCGATGGTCTGGTCAATCAAACGGTGCAGCCGGTGGCTACATCATCGACCGGGGGTGAAACCATCTCCGCCACCATTACATTGCCTTTGGCTGATATCCAATCGATCGAATCCGGGGCTACTTTCTTATCCCGCCGGAATGATGAGGGGTATATTTTTGGCATCTTCGGAGGTAAAAAGCCGATCCGGGATTCATCAACCCACTTTACCCTGGAAAAGCCGGCTTCCAATACGGCCAACCTGACCACCTATTTGGGATACCTGGAAGAGGCTTACACCAAATTGAAGAACCTTGGTTTTCCCATGGACAGCATCAGTGCGGCTAAAAATGGACGGATCGGCTGTTTTATCGGCAATACCGGAAAAAACAATCAGGGAGAATCCAATCTGGGGATGTACTATATGATATCCAATCACGTTTACATCACCGATGACCAGAGTGTATTGTCCGGAGCCGGAACCGGTGATGTAAAGGCTACCCTGGGTCATGAATT
Source organism: Candidatus Delongbacteria bacterium (assembly GCA_017997825.1). Taxonomy (GTDB): domain Bacteria; phylum JAGOEH01; class JAGOEH01; order JAGOEH01; family JAGOEH01; genus JAGOEH01. The sequence continues at coordinate 2,387 of JAGOEH010000199.1, forward strand.
CTTCCATTATGTCCAGTACAACTGGTTTATCAGCCGGATCTCCCTGAGTAATTCCTATAGCTGGCTGGCGGAGGCTTCCGCCGTCTGGTTCGAATACCAGATGGATTCTCCGACCCGCTTTGTGGATGTGGCCGCGACCAACTGCAATTTTATCAAGGATGGACTGGAAGGCAAAACCTCGGCTAATATCGACAATCACGGATACGGAGCCAGCTACTTTATGAAGCATCTGACCAAATCCCGCGGTAATCAGGTGATGGCTCAAATCTGGAGAATCGTTAAGGGGCAGAGCTTCGGTAAACGCGTTTCGGCTTTGGCTATCGACGATTGTATGGAAAACTACGATACCGGTTATGGGATTAAGAGTTCGGCTGACCATGAAATGAGTGAATTCATAAAGGCTTATGTTGATAGTGTCTTGAACGGTATCGGTTCGGTATCCTTTGCCAATCTCTATCCAGATGAGAATAAATTTTTTATGAAGGATACTCTGACCAAAACCTTTACTTCTACTAAAATCTACCCGGATCTGGCTACCCATATTTATCACTGCTGGATGCCATCCAAGGTTAAAGACCAGTTCAAATCCGAGGATACCCTTGATTTTGAGATCAATTTCAGCGACAAGTCCAGCTTTTACCAGTGTTTCGTCTTCAACGTAAATACCGGCAAGCTTCTGGATTACCAATTAGCCAGTAAGGCTCCTATTTTGATCAAGGATTTTAAGACCAATGATGAACTGGCGGTGGTGGTCTATTATTCAAACCATGCCCTCTATTACGATTCCCAACGCTCCAATACCGTTCAGTTTACCGTCGCTAAACGGGTCAAAAGTCCTTTCAGCTCCGTCCGCTGCCATATTGCACTTCCCCGTGAGTATGATGAGGTGGTTGATGATCCCTACACCGATGTTTATCCCTCAACCGACCTGATCTATCCGGTTACGATTTCCAAGTTGACCTGGCAGGGGCAATACTTCCAGGGCGTCCTGGATTCTACCTATATCGAATATGGAGATTCGGTATATCTGAGCGCTTCCATCAGCGGAAAATTCAATTCCGATTTTAGCCGGGTGGAGGATGCTACCATCACTCGAACCAATACCAATGTTTATACCGGCAGTACCTGGAGCAGTCAAACCATATCCGCCAAAAGTGTCCGTATCAAAAATATCCCCTATTCCTATCAATATTATGGTTATGTTTACTACTTGTCCGGGATAAACAATATCAAAAATTCCGTATCCGATATTTTTGATGAGTATATCAATCAGAGTAAAAAAACGGGTGAAGAGTGGAAAACCACCGGCAAATGGGTTGTCAAGCCGATTCAATGGAATAAGGCCGATTCGGATTACTATATTGAGTTGACCTTCAATTGATCGATCGGTAAAACAAACGATCGGTCGGTTCATCCATCCGGGGCGGAGGCCGGATGGCTATGGGTGAAGATTGGAGAGATAGATCCAGGGTTTGGGTCATTATTTCGACGATTAAAGGAGTATAATATGAAGAAAATTAATTTTGGACTGATGGTATGGCTGATTGGATGGGGAATGTTATGGGGCATGGTGTCCCAGGCGGCGGATCTCTATGTATCGAAAACCGGCGGGGACAACCAGAATGATGGTTCCATTAAGGCCCCCTTCAAGAATATCGAATCGGCTCTTAAAACAGCTCAGCCCGGAGATCGGATTCATGTCGCTCAGGGAAATTATGTCGGGCTGAGGGATAAAGGATATTTTGAGGCGCCCCAACCGGTGGAATTGTTGGGCGGATACTCATTGGATTTTGCAGAGCGAAACGTCATTAAATACCCAACTACGGTTATTCCTTCTCGTGAATCGGGAGCCAGCGGACGCCGACCTCTGTTAAGCATTTTGAATGTGCCGGAAGGCAGTGTCTTTATTCTGGACGGGTTTATTTTTGATCGGGGAGAACAGAATGCTTATTCCCCGAAAGAATCGGTCATTGCCGGTCTCGGCGGCCGGATTCTGAGTCCGACCGAAAAACCGGCCGATGGTCCCAGTACGGTTGATGAACCGTTAATCTGTTTCACCAATAAGGTCAACGCCAAAGTCCTGGGAAATCTGATTATCCGCAATTGTGTTTTCCTGAATGGCCATTTTGCTATTCAGGGCGGTTTTAAAACCGGAACGGTCAGTATCCTCAATAATATTTTCCTGGGTAACAAAATGGCGGCGATTGAGGTTTTCGGTCTGGGCGGCAAGAAAGGACCCAAGGGTCCCATCGAGAAATCCGGTCATGTCGAAATCGCCCATAATACCATCCTTTTCACCTGGAGTCGTCTGAAAGATTTCGCCGATATGGGATACGGTATTCGGGTGATGACCATGGTTTCCTACGATATTCATGATAATCTGATCGGTTGTAATATTCTGACCGGGATCGATCATACTCGCGGTAATCTGAATGAGTGGGTCAAGATCGATCATAATCTGATTTTTTTGAATAAACAGGCTCCCTTGCTGTATGTGGAACCGGGGCGTTCCGCCGCCGGAAAAATGGAGCGGGTCAAGATTGGGGATATGAATGCAGATCTGGGATTGGCCAGTTGTAAAGGCAATACCGACCTTCTGAATACAAAATTGCCATTGCATAAGGCTTATTTTGAGAATTTTCTGAATGCGCGCTACAACGAAACCGAAGACTATGATCCCAATTCACCGGCCAACGTCCTACGTGAGGTGATGGGATTGAATAAACAGGGGAAGCTGATTACCAAGGTCACCATGTATGCCAACCGCTACCCGATGGCCGATGCCCTTAAGCTTTTCGGTGCCTATGCCAAAACCGGGGCTCAGATGCCTCAATAACCTTGCTGTTTTGAGTTTCCGGTATCCGTTATCGGTTTTAAAATCTATGATTTCAGGTGAGTCCAGAATCTGGATGGTGTGATTAGCTTTGAATTAATAAGTGATGACGAATGGACGATGTAATGGAACTATTCAGGGATATCATTGAAAGTTCGATGGATTTGATTTCGACGGCTTATCCCGACGGCCGCCTGATGTATCTTAACCGGGCCGGATTCAGATTGGTCGGCTGGTCCGAGAGGGAAGATATTTCCGATCGGATGATCGGTGATCTGCATCCGGCATGGGCCTTCGAGATAATTTCTCGGCAGGGTATTCCCAAAACCCTGATCGATGGAGGCTGGCGCGGGGAAACGGCACTCCTGCATCGTGATGGTCATGAAATCCCGGTATCCCAAATCATTATCCCGCATCGGGGGAATGACGGCCAAATCATTTATCTATCAACCATTATGCGGGACATCACCCAGCGTAAACAGGCTGAGAATGCTGTTAATCAGAGCAAGAACCAGTTACAGGCCCTGATCGATGTTTCAAT
>JAGOEH010000201.1 GCA_017997825.1 Candidatus Delongbacteria bacterium
GAATACAATGCCTATTTAAGCGCCAAAGATGCCGCTTCCGACCGCATTACCCTGGTCGATATGTATCAGACATTGATCGATGTCAAGGATGGGAAGGTCAGTGGGACTTCCGCTAACTTCATCCTGCTGGATCCCAATTCCGCTTTCAGTCTGGATGGCGTCCATCCCAACACGAAAGGACAGCAGTTGATTGCCAATAAGTTCATCCAGGCCATCAACGCCAAGATCCAGACTCAAGTACCTCTGCTATAAATTCTGTAATCATTTTTGCATTTGCCCTTCTCCGGCTGGCCGGGGAAGGGCTTTTTTATTGTGCACCCGGCAGGGCGCACGGTCAGCCGAACAGTAGGGGGTGGTGTGACTACGCGGACTTTGCGGGATGGGGCCATGCGGCCGGATCAATGATTATGATGGACTTGAGGTAAAGGTTGAAGGACTCGTCGGATTCAGCATAAATGGAATCAATCCGGGAGAGTGAAAAGGCACTGGAAATTCTGAAGGAGTTGCTCGCGGAGCCGGTCAGGTTCCAGTCCCAGCCGGTGAGCGGCCTGGTGATAGATGGGGATGATGGCCAGCGGGGTATTGTACTCTCCTGGAAAATCAAAGGGGCGGATATAGGGGGCATCGGTTTCCAGCAGTAGGCGGGAGAGTGGGATCATGGCCAATTTCTGATGGAGCCTTTGAGCCCGGGGGGCGGTGAAAGCCCCGCTGAAGCTGAAATAAAGGTTGTAGCGGAGGAATTCGGGGATCAGGGATTCCGGTCCGGAAAAGGAGTGGAAGATCATGGGCAAGTCGCGGAGAAAGGGGTGCTGATTGAGCAGGTGGCGGAATTCATAATAGCCCTTCCGTATATGGAGAATGATCGGCCGGCCGATGATTTTGGCCCATCGGGCCTGATGAAGAAAGAGTTCGGTCTGAGCCGGCCTCTGGTCCGTTCCGTCATAAAAATCCAGCCCGCATTCCCCAATGGCCTGGGGGGGATTTCGGAATACCGCTTCCTCCATCGGACCCAGCATCGAGGAGGCCCGGTTAAGATCAAAGGGATGAATCCCCATCGATATCAGGATTTGGGGGTGGATTTTCTGCCACTCAAGGTGGTCGGCAACCGAGTCCGGATCCAGAGCGGAGGAGATCCAGCAGGCTATGCCCTGCCGGATCCCCTGCCCGATCATTTCGGACAGGCGGGGAGTGAATCGAACATCGTCCCAGTGACAATGCAGGTCGATGTATGACATCGTTCAATCCAGTCGGGTTAAAAGGCCGGACAGTTCATGGATGGTCTTGAGGTGATGGGTGGGATGGCCGGAAAGGGTCGGATTGACCAGGACGGTGGTCAGGCCCAGGTGGTGGGCCGCCTCCAGATAGATCCACAGGTCGTCGAACATAATGAAGGCCTGGGGCGGTGATTCCGGATCGATATGGTTCATGATGAGCCGGTAGCTTTCGGGTGCGATTTTATTCTTTAGCCCCATGAATACGACATCGAATACCTCGTCGATATACGTCTCGATCTGCAGGGCCCGGATCACCCGCTGAGCGTACTTCCGGTAGGAATTGGTCAGCACATATTTGGGCCATGGAATTTGGGCCATGATGCGCTGGAGCTGACGGTCCTCGCTCGGAAGATGCTCAGGATCGACATCATGCACATATTCCAGAAACTCGATCGGGTCAATATCAAAATGGCGGATCAGTCCCTCCATGGTCGTTCCGTATCGGGAACAGAAATCCTTACGAAGCTGGACTGCTTCCGGGTAGCTGGTCTGGTATTTTTCGACGATGAATCGATTCATCAGATGATCGACCTGGGGCAACGGGCCATGATCCGGCAGATAAAGGGTATTATCAAGATCGAACAGAAAATATCGTTTCATAAATTAAGCTTGTAGAGCACCTTCTTCATATCCAGGGTGGTTTCGCTGTTGGGAAAAGCCAGACAAAACGGAATGAATGACCGGATGGATTGAGAAATCCGGTGATCTTCCCGGATCGATCCGGCATAGTCGGGTTTCAAGCCGAGATAGCGTTCGGCGAACTGGATAACCGCTTGGGCGTATCGAATATCCTCCGAACTGCGGACCCGATTCAGCACCAGGTGAATCCGGAACTGATCCAGCAGACTCCGGATGGTCTGACTTCCGGCAGGATCGCTGGATGCCAGCATCTCGATCAACTGCGGAATGGTCGTGACCGATTTGTCGTCCGGATTGATCAAACGCTCCACCATGACCTTCAGGCCGGGATTGTGCCGGACTTCGGGATGGGTCGTGATCTCCCGGAAAAGGCTCTTTTTGAGAAAGGTGCTGACATTCTCGATGGCGGTCGGTTCGGGACCGATAATCATAATCCCTTCCCGGGTAAATCGGAAGAAATCGATCACATTATAACTGGAACCGGAGCCCAAGTCAAGCAAAATATAATCGGCTTCCAGTTTTTTGAGATGGTTGAGCAGTTTGAGTTTGAGGAAAAAAGGCATATTGGCCAGTTCCAGCAAATCTTTGGCACCCGAGATGAACTTCAGATTGGGGTGCCGGGTTGAAATGATGACCTCGGTCAGTTGTTTTTTGGGGCCGTAAAGGAAATCGGCCAGCGAGCAGCCGGGGTATTTAATTCCCAGGCAGGTGTGGAGATTGGCAGCTCCCAGATCGACATCGATCATCAAAATCCGTTTGCCCTGTTCGGCCAGCAACAGTGCCAGATTGGCAATGATCGAGGTCTTGCCGGTCCCTCCCTTGCTGCCGCCGCAGGCAATATAGCGGGCCGTGCTGCCGGTTAGTTTCCGGAAAGGATTTCCGGTCTCCCACGCTTCTTCCTCCGTATCGGAGGTGGAGGAAAGAGGGAATGGAGAGCGGTCCGATTCACTCGGAATCTGGGAAGAAAGTCCATTCCAGAGCGCATCCTGGGAACTTTCCATCCATTTTTTCTCCAGCAGGGTTTTTTCTTGGATATAGGCTTTGATATCATCGATCATTTTGATAAAGTGGGTTTGCATCAGTTGAACCACCGATTTTAGCTCACGGTACTCCTCGGCGAATCCCTTCATGACACTCTGAATGTCGTGCAGGTGATTGATTTCTTGTTCGAGGCTGTTCACCATAGCGGTTAAACGGTGACGAAGGCGGGGATCGGATGACCCCTGCAGATTTAGGCAGGTCTGCAGATTGGAATGCTGCTTTTCCAGGTCGACTACGATCGCAATACTGCTCTGGATGAGTTTCTGAAGGTCTTCCGGACTGAGATGAGTGGGAAATTGTTTGTAATTTTCATTAATCCGGTTAATTTTTGCCTGGTTGAGATGAAGCTGATGCGAGAGCTGAATGATTTCTTTGAACAGGTTTTCCAATGAGTTGGGACGGTTCAGCAATCATACCTCCAAAGGTTTGCTTATACTAATGCATCATTTGTACCGTAAGAGTGAATGGGAGGGGAGCTATGGAGGATAAACGGGGGGAGGGGGGACGAAATTACAGGCTTAGCCGGATCAGAGTCCTTAAAAACCTCATCAAATCAGGCAGCAGGCGATAATGGCTGGATTGGGCATGGTAGATGGTGGGGATTTTAACATAGTCGAGACGGCAGCCGGATCGGATGAATTTGAATAGGATTTCGGTTTCCAGTTCATAGCGGCGGGAGAAATAGGAAAATTTTACCAGTGTAGCGATCCGGATCAGTCTGAATCCCGATTGGGTATCGAGGATACGATGTCCCAGCAGTAGGCTGACCAGAAGGCTGCCGATGAGATTGCTGGTTTTTCGGGTCCAGGGCATATGGCGGTCGATTTCACGACAGCCGATGATCAGGTCGGTGTCGAGGCCGGCCGATTTTCCAATAAAATCGCGGATCGAGTCGGCCGGATGCTGGCCGTCCGCGTCCATAAACAAGACATAGCGGTAATTCCGGGATTGGGCATACCGCCAACCGGACATCATGGCCCGGCCTTTGCCCTCATTGACCGGATGCGTCAGGAGTGTCAGTTTCCGGATCGGCAGATTGCTACAACTGCCGTCATCGGAACCGTCATTGACGATCACCAGTTGAGCGGGTTCAAAAGAATACTGACGCATAATTAATTTGATCAGCCGGTCCAGATGTTTACCGGCATTATAGGACGGGATGACAATGCACCAGGTCGGGGGAACAGGGTAACTAATCATGGCCGGTAAGATACAAATTTGTATTGACTTTTTCAATACTTTTTTTTATTTTTAGATTGACATAATATCAAGTAAACATTATTATTCTATCTATACTCTATCCTTTCCGAATGATCCAAGACCGGATCGGATAGCCTATTCCGAAACGTTGGCAATGAAGATCCTGAGCCATGAGGTTGGTGTTCGAATGAAAATCAAGAATCAGCAAAAAAACCGGAAGTATCATGACCGAGTAGCCAAACGGTATGATGAGATTTATGAAAACAGCCGGTACTGGGATTATAACCGGCGTATTACCTGGGCTCATCTGAAGCCTTATCTGACGCAATTAAACCATAAAGCGGTCCTGGATCTGGGGTGCGGAACCGGTTATTGGGGGCTGAAGCTGCTGAAGAGCGGATTTGAGCCCTGGTTTTTGGATAGCTCCCAGTCGATGATCAACCAGGTGCGGGAAAAGTGCCGGCAGGCGGGGTATCAGGCTGACGAACGGATGGCATGCGCCTGGGCGGAAAAGGCTCGCGATTGTTTTGCGCCCGAGAGTTTTTCGCTGGTGGTGGCCTATGGCGATATCCTGTCGTTTGCCGCCAATGCCCGTTCCGTTATCCGAACGGTTTGGGAATGGCTGGACAAGGATGGAATTTTCCTGGCCAATGCCGACAGTTTATTGGCCGGAATTCCTTTTTATCTGGAGAAGAACCGGCCCGAACCCCTGCTGGAGTTTTTGCAGACCGGCCAAACCCAGTGGCTGAGCCACGAAAAGGATGAACGCTTTGAAATCCAGACTTTTTTACCGGCCGATCTGCGTTCCCTTTTGGAACAAAATCGTTTCAAGGTTCTGGAAATGTACGGTAAACCGATTCTCAACATCCGGGCAATACCGGATGGCTGGCCGGAACAGGTCGTGATGACCCGAATGGTGCGTCATGAAGTACAGTTGGCGCGCCATCCGGAGACGATCGGAATGGGGAATCATCTGGAATTCATTGCCCGAAAATCCGTAACGGCAAGTGACCCGGTTCCTCCCGGCGAGTAAAAAAATTCGCTCATTCTTATAAAAAAGAAAGGATCCGAACATGAGAAAATCCGGCGATAAAACCCGTAAAAAAATCCTGGATACCGCACTCAAGATTTTTGCCCACAAAGGATTTCTGGCCGCCCGGGTATCGGATATTTCCAAACAAGCCGGAACGGCTCATGGCCTGCTATACTATTATTTCCGCGATAAAGAAGATATTCTGCAGGCCATCTTTGAGGAAAACTGGAAGGAACTGACCAAGAATGTACAGGGTGTGATCGACCATCACGGCGGAACAGTCCAGAAGATCGAGGCCATCATTTCCTATGTGTTCCATGTATTTCACAATCATCCCGACCTGTTCCGGGTCATTGTGATCAATCTCCGCTACACCCCGGAAATCAGCCAAAGCATTCGGATCGGGCTGCTGAAAGATTTTTTAAACCCGCTGTATACCCTGTTCAAAAAAGGCCAGCGGGAAGGCACCTTCATTAAAACGATCGATCCCGAAGTCGCCATTCAGCTCCTGTTTGGAATGGTGGAAAACTCGATCCGCAGCATTCTGATCGGGGT
>JAGOEH010000200.1 GCA_017997825.1 Candidatus Delongbacteria bacterium
GTTCTGGGAGGATCAAGGCTATGCACCCAATGAGGTCATCTATATCAAAGGACTGGGGGACAAAAGCCTGGAAACCGTTTCCGAAGCGCTGTCCCACCCCAAGGCAAGGATCGTCGGACTGGTCGTAGATAAAATCGACAAAATCATGCATGGTATGGAAATGGGAACTGCCGGAATGCACAACCAGGTAGCCCAGTGGGCCAGACTACCGTACCTGAACGAACTCCTCAATCTGCTCCTGGATCGGAATTTCCAGATCTATCTGACTTCAGATCACGGCAACATTGAAGCCGAAGGCTGCGGACGACCATCCGAAGGCGCCGTGGCGGATCTGCGCGGCGAACGAGTCCGTATCTATCCTGACGCGGTCCTCCGCCGTAAAGTGAAAGAACGCTTTCCCGATACCCTCGAATGGGGCACTATTGGTCTTCCGGAGAACTGCTTCGCCCTTCTGGCACCTGCCCGACAAGCATTTGTCCAAGAGAATCAACGCACCGTAAGCCACGGAGGTATTTCGGTTGAGGAACTCATCGTCCCCATGATCCAAATCGAGAGAAGGTGCGAATGACCAGACCGGTCGATCAAATCGGATTCAGTCAGCGAGTGCGTCTGGAATGGCTTGAACGGACCGCCGATCTGATCCTGGCAGGAAATGACAAATCTACAATCTACGACGCCTTACAGGAACTGCTCAAGGACAAGGTCTCTGTCGGCAGTCAGGCCAAACGCGGGAATCGCGACAAAATTATCACCATTCTTCTCAAAACGTGGTTAATGGTTCCCGGGAAACTCGAATCGTTGCGAGGAGAAGGTCTGAAACTACTCAACGACATTCCTCACCACCTTCATCTGGCCATCCACTGGGGAATGATTACGGCGGTTTACCCGTTCTGGTCGGGAGTAGCGGCTCAAACCGGCCGACTTCTGAGGCTTCAAGGCTCAGCGGCTACAGCTCATATCCAACGCCGGATCCGCGAGCAATATGGCGATCGGGAAACTGTTTCCCGATCAACCCAGCGTATCCTGCGCTCATATATGGATTGGGAGGTACTTCAGAAAACCGATGCAAAGGGCATTTACTCCGCAGGGATAACCCTTGCCATTGAAGATTCCAGACTAATCGCCTGGCTGGTGGAAGCATCCCTCCACGTCAGAGCAAGCCAATCGGCCACCCTGAACGATCTGATCACCCATCCAAGCCTTTTCCCGTTCCATATCAATCCGATCCATGCCGAAAGTCTGGTAGGCACCTCATCCAGACTCGATCTCTTACACCACGGATTGGACGATGAACTCATCATACTGAGGGTTTGAACCAGTTCATAAAATCTCAATCGACAAAGATAGAGTGCAAGTTAATAAAATAATGACGATTTGGTTTACATTTCAAAATCTCCTTGCTTGTTTGCTGAATTCGGTTAATTTTCCTGTTGAGTCACATCAAATGAAAAAATGTATTCTTCCCGTTTATTATCAATTTCAATCGGAAAAAACACTTTAACTGTTTTACCAACAGATGCGCTGGATGAAAATAACGGTCTCGTTGTCCACGATCTTCCTGAAAAACTAATATGTTCACTCGGAATTACGACATCGATTAAATTGGAATTGTTGATTATCGTGGAAGGTGACATGGGATCATTTTTATTGATATATTTAATCCCACTGTGGATCACTTTCATATTCCGACCGGTTTCGTTAATATAAACAACATCATCCCAGATTAATTTCATTGTTTTACCGGATTTGTTTTTCAATTTAAATTGGAAGGATTCATTTGTTTTCTCCCAAGTAATATCCATCAATTCATCCGAAAAACTCTGACTATCCACGACAATATTGGATTTCAAAGAAGAATTGTTCTTTTCAACATCACTTAAATTAATAAGATGCTGAACAATTAAATTGCAGTTTGCAATAATTAAAACGGCGATTAATAAAACGATCCTTTTCAAATTCACCTCCGTTGTTTAACCAGAATCCAAGCTAATAACTCACAATACACAGTAATACATGATGAACTGAATCCACATAATGCCAATTATTTATAATTATCCTCACGTATCCTCTTTTTGCTGCAGAATAATAACGCGACCTTGGTATTTCTTGTATAATTTAACGATTATCCAATGTACGAAAGCATTTGCTTTTTATTACCATTAAATACTTCCTTCTTAACACCATTGAAATTAATGATTCGATTATAATGTCCGCTCGATTCAACTATAATGAAACCATTTGAGAAAAAAAACCACAGTATCTGGTTCTTAACAGCATTGATTGAAACAATATTCCTTTTGAAAATCACATAATCCGTGTTGGCCCGGGTATAAGGAATTTTCCATAAAGGGAAATTTGTACCCTCTTCCGATAAAATTATAATTCGGTTTTCTGTCAAAACTAAATATGCTGTCTTTAAAAACTTCATGGTAAACAAAAACAAAACCGTATTCTTGATTATCATTTCAATCCAATAGAAAATCGTACTTAAAAAATTTGCTGACCGGACTTCAATTCTTCCTTTGATTATCAACGATACTTTCTCATCCAGCATTAAAACTGAATCCAAACGCTCCTGTGCCCAAACCGGCAACTGTGTGTCCATCATTAATCCCCTTTTTTTAATGGTTGATACCAAGGTCGCACCATTATAATTCTGAATCAGTATATAAAATCAATAGGCGTCATATATTGACGCTCTTAGAATTATTTTTTTACTTTTTTTACTATTCTTTTCATTTAGAAATTAATCTGAAGTGAAAAATGTCAGTTGTTTAATTATGAGCGAAAACAATGATAACTTGACTGTTTTGTGTGTCAATTCCGGGGATTAAACCGGACAATCTACCATCTCAAATCAGTATTGATGATATAATAAAGGGAGGGAGATCGTTAAAAGTGCGTGCCAGAAAAATGCCAAAATTAATAAAAATAATGAAAAACGGAAACAGAGTTAAAAGCCACGTCATTACTGATCAAAATGATATTTTAGGGACAATTTAAACCGACACCAATCAAACATGACAGATTGGGTCATTTTGGGGTTGACTTTGAAGCTGTAAGTTGTTGGGGTTCTAAGATCGCGCCTGGAGGGGCTCGAACCCCCGACCTGCGGATTCGAAGTCCGACGCTCTATCCAACTGAGCTACAGGCGCTGGTAAGGTTATAATATATCAAATTTCCGTTCTAAGTCAATACCAAAATCATTCCAAATCGAAACACCCCCCTAATCCGATACCGGCCGATGCAATACGAGAAAACAGACCCAAGGCTCCTGCCAGGCAGCGATCCCCCCTCTCCCGGTTTCCATCAATCATTGAAAAATGAATAGATATCATCCATGGATAGATACTTGAAGATATTCTCTTCGACTGAAATGATCGATTTGACCAGCTTCAGCTTCTTTTCCTGGAGTTTGAGGATCTTCTCCTCAACACTGGACCGGGTGATCGATTTATAGATAAAGACATGGCGGGTTTGACCGATCCGATGAGTCCGGTCGATGGCTTGCATTTCGGCGGCCGGATTCCACCAGGGATCCACAATAAATACATAATCGGCCGCCGTCAGATTCAATCCGACTCCCCCGGCCTTCAGACTGATCAGAAAAATCCGGATATCCTGGTCCTGCTGGAAACGGTCCACTACCTCTTTGCGGTTACGGGTCGAACCATCCAGATAACAATAGGTCATTCCCTGCCGGTCGAAATGGTGGCGGAAAATTGTCAGCATCTTGACAAAGGAAGAAAAAACCAAAAGTTTATGCCCCTGGCTGACGGCATCTTCGATCTGCTCGATCAACAGATTGAATTTGCTGGATTGTCCGGTATAGGATGGATCGACCAGTTTGGGATGGTTGCAGATCTGACGCAGCCGGATCAATCCCTGCAGAATCAGCATCCGGGACTGGTTGAATCCCTTGTTTTTGACCGAGTCCAAAATCTTGTAACGGTAACTCATTTTCCATTCATCATACAATTCGCGCTGTTCCGGTTCCATCTCGGCATAAAGGTGAATGTACTGTTTATCCGGCAGCTCCTTAGCCACCATATCCTTTTTCCGCAGCAGGATAAAGGGAGCGATCAACTGCCTCAGGCGATCAGCTTGAAATGTATTCTGCTCAATCTCGATTTCGCGGGTGAAGGTGTTTCTAAAGAATTCAATATTCCCCAGCATCCCGGGATTGAGAAAATTGAATTGCGACCATAAATCCAGCGAATTGTTCTCAATCGGGGTGCCGGTAAGGGATAAGCGGTGAAGGGCTTTAAGCCGAAACATGCACTGCGCGTTCTTGCTAAGCGGATTCTTGATCTGCTGGGATTCATCCAGAATGATATAATTGAAATCGAATCCCTCAAACATCTCCACATCATTCCGGATAATCCCATAGGTGGTCAGAACCGTATCCACGCCTGCCTGACGATAATCCTCCAGATCCTTACAGCGCTCAGTCCCATGATGAACCTGAACCTTCAGACCCGGGGTGAATTTCTCGATCTCCATCAGCCAATTGAAGATCAACGTGGTCGGTACCACGATCAGGGAGGGCATGGTAATTCCCCGTTCCTTTTCATGCAATAGAATCGATAAAGCCTGAACGGTCTTGCCTAGTCCCATCTCATCGGCCAGACAGCCGCCATAACCGAATTCCTTCAGGAAATGCAGCCATTGATAACCGGCCACCTGATAATCCCGCAAATGGCCCTGGAGGGAAATCGGCAGCGGGGGTGTTTCCCCGCCTTGATAATGGCTGACTTTCGCGGAAAACTCTTCATAGGATTGATCTGTTTTGACCTTATCCGCCACCTGGATCAGCGAATCGATGATCTCCAACTGGGTTCGGGAAGCCCGAAGCCGCTGATCATTCTTGTTCTGTCCAAGGAATCCGATAATGCCGGCCAAACGCGTAATCCACTCTTCAGGAATGATCCCCAGACTGCCGTTACTGAGCCTGATATACCGCTGATGATGGATCAGGGCCTGGGTTAGGGCCGACAGCGAGGGGTGGAATCCGCCGATTTCGATATCCATCTTCAAATCAAACCAATCCATGCCGGTGGAAATCTCCAGTTTCAATCGCGGTTCCTGCATCACCAGCCGCTGATTGAGCAGGGTGTCCTGGCCTAAAATCTCGAATCCCTGCTTGATCAGGTTGGGGGCCCAGGTCGTCAGCCATTCCACCGGATCGACCGCCGGCAACAGCAGATCATCCTGGATTTTAACCCGGTTTTCCAATAAAACCTGAGCATACCGTTTTTCTTTCTCCCGGTCACGGATGATCTTGATCAGGCGATGGCTCGAATCCTGATAGATGATGTCAAAATCATTAAAATAACTGCAGATATAGTTTCCGTAATGGAACCTCAATTCCAGGGCGAATGCCGATTGATAATCCCGCAGCCCGATCCCCACCTTGTTGATGCTCCCCATTGATTCCTCAATATCCAGATAATCCGGAAGAACAACAAAACCCAGGGTTTGAAGATGGAGATAATGCTTCTCGATGAACTCATTCAGCTGATGACTGGGGATCACCAATCCCAGATAGAGGCTGATCTTTTTCAGCAGTTCCGGATTGGTGGCATGAAGTTCAAATCCCTGAAGATGACCGGAGGAATGGGAGGAGGACGCTTGCGGGGCTGTAAAAAACCAGACCCTGTCTTTGCCGAACAGCAGGATATCATCGCTCTTAATAGTATAAAAGCTTTCATTCCATTGAATCCGGGCCGTCAGACGATAGGC
>JAGOEH010000019.1 GCA_017997825.1 Candidatus Delongbacteria bacterium
CCATCAAACATGATCCTCTGGCCCATTTTTTAAATCCGGTGATCGGTCCGGAACCGGTGACCGGGTCAACCCGTATGAAGGGGGGTAGTGCGACCAAAATCATTCTGGAGATGCTGATCAGCCTGGCGATCCTGAAAACCTGGTCGATCCTGAAGAATGAACCGGATATGCAGCATCAGCCCCCTTGGAATTTTCAAGACCTGTTTTATCTGTTTCTGAATGACTATGAGTCAGCCAAAAACTGGGTTTACCAGCGCCAGCGCCATCTGGCCCCAATCCTGGACACCGCCGGCCGATGCCTGAACCATAAAGGCCATATCTATTATCTGGGCGAGGGAGTAGCCGGTCAGTTGGGTATTGTGGATGCCTCCGAATGCCCTCCTACCTTTGGGGCTGATTTTAACGATATCCGCGGTTTTATTGAAGGAGGCTGGGAACGGTTTTCTCCAACCAGCCGCGATTTATCGGATGTCAGCCACCTGTATCGAATCGGTTTTGACTATTTCAAACGGGAGCTTCTACCGACTCTCAATTCGAATGATATGTTGGTTTTCACCGGCAGCCGGGATTTTTATCAACGTCAGCAGAACTTCATCGCTGACGTTCTTCTCAAACAGGTCAATCCGGTTTATATCCGGCTGAAGGATATCGATGATGATGGCCCCTTGGGGATTGTCGAACCCCATCTGACCCTGCAAGCCAAATTGACCGACCGGCAGTTCCCCCTTTCTCTCTTTCTTTCGGTCAAGCTGATCTATAACGCCATCACGACGGCGGCCCATATTTTCAAGGGCAAGGTATACCGCAACCGGATGGTGGATTTGAGGATCAGCAATAACAAACTCTATTATCGCAGTATCACGATTCTTAGGGAGTTACTGGGTATCCAGGATCATGACGCTGAGATCAATATCCTGCGGGCGATCTATCAGACCGACCAGGTCACGGATGACATTCTTTCCGCTCCCATTTCACAGCATGTGTCGATCTCCATTCAGCAGGAACGGATCATTCCCCTGGCCCTGGTCCTCTCTTCCGGTGATTATTCGTACCAGGCCGCCGTTGAACACCTCAGTCATCAGCCGATTATCCGGAGCATCATCGGCCAGTATCATCAAGGAGCCAATCGATGAAACTATTTAGTTTGTTGCTTATTGTTGTGTTGCTTCAGTGTTCTCTTTTCGTCAAGGAAACCCGCCGGGTGGTGTTGACGTCGCAGGAAAAGGAACTGGC
Source organism: Candidatus Delongbacteria bacterium (assembly GCA_017997825.1). Taxonomy (GTDB): domain Bacteria; phylum JAGOEH01; class JAGOEH01; order JAGOEH01; family JAGOEH01; genus JAGOEH01. The sequence continues at coordinate 1,234 of JAGOEH010000019.1, forward strand.
CGGGCAATTGATGCTCAATCCGGATTATCTGGCCGAACTCCAGGCTAAACCCTTGTATCGCTTTTCTCCTAATGATCTGGATGCCTATCTCCGCTTTATCCATCTCTATAAACCTGATCTGCGGGACCGGATCCAGTATCTGGCCCGTAAGAATCTGACTCAGCCTTATGAGATCTATCTTTTGGGTGAATTCCCCTTCGAAATCTATGATCTGCAGCCGATCTTTTGTCAGGATCGCAGCGATTGCGTCGTTTTTTCCGAGCATACCTATGCCATGGCTTTGGCCCGTAATTGGCAGGAGTTCATGGTGATCCTGCAGAATATCCGCTATCAAGACGGCCGGATCGGAATGCTGACCCGCAACCATTATACCGAGCTGGACTGGGACCGCAACAATTCGTGGCTGGTTACCGACATTACCGAAGAGATCGGCGGCGAGTATATGCAGGCGGATACGGTGGTGATCGATAAACGGAACTTTTTTAAACGGATGGGGATCGGCCAGGATCTGAGTCCTGATACCCTGGTATTAAGCTATATTCCGGCTGAGCATCTGACTAAGGTATCCAGCCGGCTGCAGCCCGGCGATTTCATCAACATCGTCAGAGGTCCGGAACCCGGCCAACCCGGGTCCAAGTATGTCGGCCATGTCGGTCTGATCACCCGGGATTCTTCCGGTCAGCTCAACATGCTCCACTCCACTATGCCGGCCGTCATCGAGCAACCCCTCCACAGCGTTTACTTTCCGTATGACCAATTCAATCATAACCGTCATCAGACCAACCTCCGGACGGCCGAAGAAAACCGGAAAATCATAGCCCATAATCAATCGATCCGGCAGAAATACGGGGATTCCAGACCGGAAAAATTCAAAAAAACCAAGGCCCTGCTGCCTTTTTTCTACGGATTCAAATTTCTGCGGCTCAATCCTGATCCGATTCAGGAACTGAAAAAGCGCAGCTCCTCTCCTGATTCCCTCTATATCCGCTACGGCGTTCCGATGCCCTGATCAGGATGATGCATGAATGGTATAAAAAATAAAAAAGGTCTGCTTCTCAAGCTGATTGTTACAGCCCTGCTGGTTTATGTTTTCAGCCGCCTGTTCGATTGGGGCTATATCCTGCATATCACGGAAAAAATCAGCCTTTACGAGACCTTGGTCGCTATGCTGCTCTGGATCATGACCCTGTTTATTGCCACCTACCGCTGGCATATTCTGGCCAATCCGATCTATCCGAAAGCCGGGTTCTGGTTTCTGTTCAAACTCTATTTCATCGGTTTTTTCTTCAATACCTTTTTGCCGTCCAGTATCGGAGGGGATTTCTATCGGGTCTACCGGCTGAATAAACGGGTCTCCTCCAAAAGTCAGTCCATCGCACTGGTTTTTGTGGAACGGGTGATCGGTTTTTTCGCTATCGCTTTTATGGCATCCGTCTCCCTCTTCTTCACCAATATCGAAAAACTGGATTCCATCTATCATCACCTGGCCTTCGGCTCCCTGTTCTGTTTTCTGATCTTTTTTATTTTTTGTTTCAATGATAAAATGATCTGGGTGATCTCCAATCTCCTGAAAAAAATCTCCTTCATGAAAATGGGGGAACGGATCAACCAGTTCTACGAAAAAATTCAGCTTTATCGGGAATACAAGTTTCATTTGCTGATGTCGTTTCTGGTTTCGATCGTTTATCAATTGGTGGTGATTTTTATTTTTTATTTTATTTGTTTGGCTATGGAAACCCGGGTCGAGTATACCCACCTGGTGATTTTTGTTTCGTTGGGGAGTATTGTGAGCTTGATCCCCTTCAGTCTGGGGGGGCTGGGATACCGGGAATTCAGTTATGCTTTGATGTTCCGGGCCATCGGCTTGCCGGCCGAAAACGGCGTGGCCCTTTCTTTAATCGTGACGGTGTTGACCTCCCTGGTCAATTCCATGGGAGGAATTCTTTATATTACGGAAAAAAATTCCAAAAAAAGTTGACCGGACAAATTTATGTTGTATATTAGAAGCATTAAGGAGGCTGTGTATGTCCGATGAATCGCGAAATGTGCTGAGTGTCCAGACCAAAGATGAACTGGTTAACCGATTACGGACTACGATTGACCAATTGACGGATTTTATCAGAATATCGGAAGATGTTTGCCGGACACACGAGATGTCCCCTCAGATGCAGGAATTCCTTGATCTGCTGAACCAGTTGAAGGATGTGCCGGCCAAGCTGGGGCAGGCTCCGGTCATCATCCAGGAAACGGTGGATTTTGTGGAGTGCATTATCGGCGAGGTTCATGATATCCGGATGCAGTTGGAGCATAGCTTTTCACATGAGAGCGTATTGAAAAGCGCGGTTGATGTTCTGGACCAGATTCCGGATTCCACCATGAAGGCTACCGACCAGATTCTGAACACCATCGACAGCATAACAGCCCGTGAATCGGAAGCCTCCGAGCTGTTCAACCGCATCATGGGCAACCCGGACGGCATCAACGAGGAATCGATGACTCTGTTGGCCCGCATCCGGGAATTGTTCACCGAGAATCAGAATGATCATTTTACTATTATGGACGCCCTCCAGTTCCAGGATATTACCACCCAGCAAATCCAGCATGTCAACCATCTGCTGGAAACGACCGAACTGAAGCTGAGTGAGCTGGCGCTGAAACTGAAGGGGCTCGATGACGAGGATATCCAGAATATTCTGGAATTCAACGGTAAAAAGAAACGGGTTTATGATCCCAAAGCCGAGTACAAAGCCCGAGTGGAAGAACAGAGTTTTGCCGATTCATTGTATGATAATAAGAACCAGCTTTCTCAGGATGACATTGAATCCTTAATTTCCAATTTTGGGAAGTAAGATGCAGTTAGAATCTCTGATCAGGATTATCGAGGGAAATCATCTCAATCATAATGTGCCGATCGGGAATATTGAAATCCCCTATGTCGGAGCCGCTGATCTGATGAGCGATATCCTGGCGCTGACCAGTAAACCGATGATGTTGCTCACCGGGTTGACTGCCATCCAGACCATCCGCACCGCTGAAATGTCCGGCAATATTCTGGCCATTACTTTTGTGAGAGGCAAGATTCCCGATGAGAATTGTCTAAAACTGGCAAGCGAGATCCTGCTTCCGATCATAACCACCCGACTGACCATGTTTCAGGCGTGCGGGGTACTGTATGCTCATCATCTCAAACCGATTCCGCTAAATCTATGATTAATCCGTCTCCGGATGGAACCATCAGAGTAAAATTCATGATCCCCAAGGATTTTTCATCGGCCGGGAGTGCCTCCTCGGGACTGAAAAAACTCCTCAAATCGATCGGTGTTTCCCCGGATATCATCCGAAAGGCCTCCGTCGCCTCGTTCGAAGCGGAAGTCAATGTGATTGCCCATGCCAATGGGGGAGAAATGGATATCATGATTACCCCCCAGCGTCTGATTGTGATGTTCAAAGATAATGGCCCCGGAATCCCGGATATTGACCAGGCGATGAAACCCGGATTCTCGACGGCCTCCGACGAGGTCCGAAATATGGGATTCGGAGCCGGAATGGGTTTACCCAATATCAAAAACAATACCGATGACCTGTCGATCTCAACCGAATTGGGGGTTGGGACCATCGTTACCTTCGCCATCCTCTTGAATGGAGCGGCTTCATGAGAATGCACAGTATTCATTTGCTGGTTGAAAAATGCTTGGGATGCACTCATTGCCTCAAGGTCTGTCCGGTTGATGCGATCCGGGTCAGGGATCAGAAAGCCCGGATCAATGAACGGCTCTGTATCGACTGCGGTGAATGTGTCCGCATCTGCCCTTATCAGGCTCATCAGATCGTGGTCGATGATTTCAACATGATCTATGATTCCCCCTATCGGATCCTGATCGTGCCTCCCAGTTTTTGGGGACAGTTTCCCGATTATTCGGTGGAAATCCTGCTGGCTGCTCTCCAACAGATTGGGTTTATGGCGGTAGTGAGCGAATCGGTCGGATATCACTTGTTCTTGGAACAGATCCATCAATTTCTGGTCGAAAACCAAAACACCCATCGCTCGTTTATTATTCCGGACTGCCCGGCGGTGGTCCGGCTGATATTTTCCCGTTTTCCCAGCCTGATTCCCAATATTATTCCCATAAAAAACAGCCTGGAAATCACCTCCTGTTTCGCCGACTATTATTTCCGTAATACCCTGGCCATTCGGGATTTTTCCATCTACTGCCTGAGCACCTGTTCGGCCAAAGTCACGGCCATCAAAGCCCCCATCGGGGAAAAAAACAGCCTGATCAAGGGCGCCTTCTCCATCCGTGATTTTTACAACCGGATCAATTCCATCGAGAAAAAGCATCTGGCATTATCCGACGATTTTGTCTTCCTCTATAACAATCCTAAAACCCTTCCGATTCTGCCGGATTTCAATCTGCTGAATATCAACGGGTGCCCCTATGTATCGGATATCTTCGATAAGCTGGAGAATAACCAGAGTTACAATCTGGATGTCATCAATCCCTATTACTGTGAGCATGGATGCGAAAACGGTATTCTGCAGGTTCAAAACCCGTTTCTGGCCGAAATTTTTCTCAAACGGAAAGTATTACCCGGCCATCCCCTGGATATCGATCTTTCTGAGGTCCCGTTCAACCTTTATCTCAGTGAGAATCTGAACCGGATTAGTTTTATGGATGACTCACAGGGCCTCCTGATCAAACTGCAGAATCTTCAGAAAATCGAACAATTATATAGTACGTTGCCTCATCTTGACTGTGGAGGATGTGGATCGCCCAGTTGTTATACCTTTGCGGAGGATGTGATCCGCGATCATTTGGATATTAACCGCTGTGTCTTCAGAAAAAATGAGGGGGGAGATCAAGCATGACCGTCAATCATATCCTGACGATGACGCCGTTCCGATTGGTAGCCGGACAAGAAGGCGGTGAGAATGAGATCAGCGGGGTGTATATTTCCGATCTGCTGAGTGACGTAATGGGGAAGACCCAACCCGGTCAGTTATGGCTTACCATTCAGGGCCATTCCAATATTGTAGCGGTAGCGGCCTTGAAGGAACTGGCCGCTATCCTGATCACCGGTAATAATCCGGCGGATCCGCTGACACTGGAAAAAGCCGAACAGGAAAAGATTCCGATTTTGGTGACCGACATGACCAGCTATCAGGCCGCCTGCTGTCTATGCCGTCTTAATCTTCAATGAACCACGCCTTTAGTTGTGACCTTCATCTTCACACGGTTTTATCGCCATGTGCCGATCTGTCGATGTCGCCGCTTTTGATGCTGCCCCTTCTGCTGAAGTATTCCATTTCCATAATCGCGATTACCGATCACAATTCGGTTCTTAACTATCCGGCCTTTCAGGATTTTCCTAACCACGGGATCCAGGTTATTCCCGGTATGGAGCTCACCACCCGTGAAGAACTCCATCTATTGGCACTTTTCCCCGATTATTCCTCCGCGATGGATTTCCAATCGGAAGTGGATTCCAGGCGACTCCCGATGCCCAATGAGCCTGAGTTGTTCGGCCATCAGTATATCATCAATTCCCGGGAGGAGATTTTAGGCGAAGAATCCGTCATGCTCTCCCAGGCGATTCCTATTTCGCTGGAAGACGCGGTGGATGCCATTCATCAGGTCAATGGTCTGGCTATTCCGGCTCATATTGACCGCCCCCGTTTCAGTATCATTTCCCAGTTGGGATTTATTCCCCCTTCATTGGCAATCGACGGGATTGAAGTAACTCGTGTGCAGGCGGCGGATCCCTATTGGAATCGTTATCCGGTGATCTTATCCTCCGATGCTCATGCCCTGAGTATGCTGCACCCCAGCCCCTGCCGTCTGGAAGCCCCCCGAGCCTCGTTTGAAGACTTACGGTTGGGATTGGCCGGCCAGGAAGGAAGGAGAATTATGATCGTATGATGAAGGAAATCTCACTCCATATCCTGGATTTGCTCGAGAACTCCACCAAAGCCGGAGCTACCCGGGTGGAGATGATCATTCGGACCGATACCCGGCTGGATCGTCTCAGCATCGAGATTCGGGATAACGGACATGGTATCCCGGCTGAAAAACTCAACCATGTCTTTGATCCCTTCTATACCACCCGGACCACTCGCCGGATCGGACTGGGTCTGCCGCTGATCAAGCAGACTGTCGAAGCCTGCCGGGGAGAAATCCGGCTGCAATCCGTACTCGGCCAGGGCACATGCCTGAGCTTCTGGATGCAGAATTCACATCTGGACCGTCCCCCAATGGGGAATCTGGTGGATACCATTATGAGTTTTATCAGTGGAAATAAAAATGTTGACTTTTTTTATGAACATTATTATAATGATCACAAGTTTTTATTCAATACCCTGGAACTTAAAGCACAATTAGATGATTTGGCTATGATGGACAATCCGGAGGTTTATAGTTTTATCCGGACTTATCTGATGGATAATCTGAAACAACTACCTGGAGGGAACGAAGATGAAGTCTTTAGCTGAATTACGAAGTATCAAGGAAAAGGCTTTAAAGAATATTCAAGCCCGAACGGCCTCAGACGTCAGCTATACCATTACTGTCGGCATGGGGACTTGCGGCATCGCTGCCGGAGCCAGGGAAACCCTCAAAACGATTCTGGACGAGATCCAGCGTCGTAACCTGGAGACCCAGATCCGGGTCATCCAGAGTGGATGCGCCGGCTTCTGCACCAATGAACCGATGATCACCATCGAGGACCAGAAGGGGAATAAGGTTACTTACCAGCGCATCACGGCCGACAAGGTCAATCGGATCTTTAATGAGCATATCGTCAATCATGTCGTGGTCAGCGATTATGTTTTTAATGTGGTCCACTGAGTAAGGATTATTCATGGCAAAAATGAGCTTTGAGGAAAACCTTCAGGAATTGGAAACCATCGTGGGACAACTGGAAAAAGGGAATGCCGGTTTGGAGGATTCCATCCTGCTGTTCGAGAAAGGGATGAAACTCTCCAAAGAGTGCGCCAAGGAACTGGATAAGGCGGAAAGCCGGATCAAGGTTCTGGTTAAAAATGAAGCCGGCGGATATCAACTGGAATTGCTGGATTGATTATGGCTGATGCTGCAATGCCTGATTTTAGATTATTGATGCAGGAAATCGACCGGGTTAAGGAGCAGGTTGACCGGGCTTTGAATGGCTTACTCCCGGCCGAATCTGTTCATCCCGGTCGAATTCATGCCGCGATGCGCTATTCGGTATTTGCCGGCGGGAAACGGCTGCGACCTTTCCTGGCCTGGCTGGGATACCGGGCTGCCGGCGGCGATCCGTCCGATCCTGTTATCTATAAGATCGGAGCCGCCCTGGAAATGATCCATACCTATACCTTGATTCATGATGATCTGCCCTGTATGGATGATGATGACCTTAGGCGGGGACGGCCGACCTGTCACCGCCAATTTGATGAAGCTACGGCCGTTTTGGCCGGCGATGCCCTCTATGCCCAGGCCTTTATCGTTCTGGCCGAATACGGCAATCTTGCCATGATGAAGTTGATCGCTCAAATGAGCGGATCATTAGGTATCGTCGGCGGGCAAATCGTGGATATCATGTCCGAAGGCCAACCCATCGATGAATCCACGCTGCTCTATATTCATACCCACAAAACCGCCGTTTTCATCAGCGCCGCCCTTCAGTGCGGCTGTCTGGCCCTTGCTCAGCCACCAATTCCGGTATGCCGGGCCCTCAAAGACTATGGGGATCGCATTGGCCTGGCCTTCCAAATCGTGGACGATATCCTGGATATCATCGGCGATGAGAAAACCCTCGGTAAACCCATCGGTTCCGATACTGAACTCTCCAAAGCCACATTTCCAAGCCTGTACGGACTGGAGCAATCCCGTGTCAAGGCCCGCAATCTGATCGATCAGGCTCAATCCTTCCTGCCGGCCTTCGGAGATTCCGCCGAGCTCTTCGCCCAATTATCCGAATTCATCTTTCATCGCGTTCAATAGATTTTTGCTATCACGTTGGACCTTTTAATTCCGTTTTATGGTTTCATTTTTTTTTCGGACTTAAATTGTAATCGGTTACATTTCTATTGACTTTTAATGTTAAAAGAGGTTTGAGATTTGAACTACCGATTGCACATTGTAACATCAATCTGATGCATTATATAAAAAACAAACCGGGAGGTGATCGAAGAAAAGAATGCCGAGCGTTAATAGTTTAAGCATCCAGCCGAAAACAAAGGAGCTTGTATGTCGGTTTTTGATATTGTCGTCATCATTCTTTACCTGATTGGAATGCTTTATATCGGATTCTATTTTGAGAAAAAGGCCTCGACCGGGATCGATTCCTATTTTCTGGGCAATCGATCGTTGTCATGGTGGTTGCTGGGGTCGTCGGGAATGGCGAGTAACTTTGATGTAACAGGCACCATGATCAATACGGCTTTTATCTTTGCCATCGGCGCGGCCGGATTTTTTATTGAATTCCGGGGCGGTGTCACCCTGATCATGGCCTTTTTGCTGGCCTTTATGGGAAAATGGAACCGTCGGGCCCGGGTCATGACGATTGCAGAATGGATGAAATTTCGTTTTGGTGAGCGATTAGACGGGCATCTGGCCAGGATCATCGGCGCCATTTCCCAATTGGTTTTCACGGTGGCTATGGTGACCTATTTTGCGGTGGGATCCGGTAAATTTTTTGCCGAGTTTTTCAAGATTCCACCGGTTCTGGGCATCGATCCCAGCATGGTCGCCGCTATCGTCATCATCCTGCTGACCATGGTCTATACCGTCTCTTCCGGCTTGTATGCGGTGGTCTGGAGCGATTTCATCCAGAGCATCTTCATCTTTATCACAATTTTTATCATTGCCTACCTGGTTTTTGTTCGGTATCCCCTTCAGGAGAAGTTCAATGTGTCCTATCCCCTCCGCCCGGGTGATTATACCGAACAGATCACCAAGAGCGAATGGCCAAAGGTGGCGAACCAGTATCCGGACAGCCTGACCGTCGTTTTTACCCGTTCCGACAACGCCCAGGGCGAACTGAAGACCACCCGCCAAGAATTAAATGATCTCTATCTGGTCACTCTGCCGGAACAATTCTCGATCCGGTACTCGATCGGCAAAAACCAATTCCAGAACCGCGAAGTGACCCGCTCGGAATGGACCAATATGGAACCGGGGTGGACTCTGAAATTTCCTAAACATGCTGAATATTCCATCTATAACCTGTTCGGCATCGCAATTTTGTTCTATCTGTTCAAGGTTTTTCTGGAAGGAAGCGGAGGTACCGGCGGTTATATGATCCAGCGCTATTTTGCCGCCAAAAGCGATCGAGATGCCGGTTTACTCTCGGCTTTCTGGGTTTTCCTGCTCTCCTTCCGCTGGCTTTTCATCGGTTCGATTGCACTGATGGGGATCCATTTTTTCAATCAGCCCGATTCGGGATTACAGGGTATGGTGGATCCGGAGAAGGTTTTGCCGATCGTAATTCATAATATGATCCCGGCCGGCATCAAGGGATTCCTGATTGCCGGTATGCTGGCGGCGGCTATGTCAACCTTCAGTTCGACTATCAACGCCGGAGCGACCTACTGGGTCAAGGATATTTTCCAGACCTATATCAATCCCAAAGCCAGCGAGAAAACCATGATCTGGCACAGCCGAATCTCATCGGTCCTGCTGGTGGTTGCCGGGCTGTTGTTCGCTTTTACCATCCGGAATATCAATGATATCTGGGGCTGGATCACTATGAGTATCGGTTCGGGCCTCTTTATCCCCTTTCTGGCCCGCTGGTACTGGTGGCGTCTGAATGGATACGGGTTTTCTGCCGGTGTGTTCTGCGGCATGATCGCCGCCGTTATCCAGAAAATCGCCTTCCCCGATATCCCGGAATATGTCTCCTTTATCGCCGTTAACTGTATCACTACGCTGGTTATGGTCATCGTGACCCTGTTGACCCCACCCACCGAGGATAAAGTCCTGGAAAACTTCTACAATGTTACCAAACCATTCGGAATCTGGAAACAGTTTTTCCGCCGTCTCCATCCCGATACTCAGGTCGAACTCAAGACCGAACACCGCTATGACCTGATAACCGTTGTAATTGCGGTTGTCTGGCAGGTTTTCTTGTTTCTGATGTGGATGGCGTTGATTCTTAAAACTTGGAACCAGTTTGCCGTTTCGTTGGTTTTCACTGCCTTATCGATGATCGGCTTGTATTTCTTCTGGTTTAAACGGCTAAAGAAGGAATGATGACTCTGTTTTGATTAAGCGGCCCCTGATACTCAGATCGGTATCAGGGGCTTTTTTTATTGTGCGCCCGGCAGGGCGCACCTGCCTGAGAAAATCAGGTTTCCAGAGAGTCCATTGCGGCCACCTGGCTGACCACATCACTCAATTCCTTCAAATGATACGGCTTGACAATCACACCGCAGAATCCATAATCCCGGTAATTGGATAGGATCGGATCGTTGGAGTACCCACTCGATACGATTGCTTTTACTCTGGGATTGATCTGTTTCAAGTGCTGGATGGTCTCTTTGCCGCCCATTCCGCCTGGAATGGTCAGGTCCATAATCAGCAAGTCATATGGGTGCCGGTTGTCGACGGCTTCCTGATAATACTTGACGGTTTCTTCTCCGGTCTGGGATAGCGTCACTTCATATCCGAGATGATGCAGAAGGGTTTGAATCAGGTCGCGAATCATCTCCTCATCGTCCAGAACCAGAATCCGAGCCTTTCCGGTTTTAAGCACGGATTCGGTTTTGACTTCAGCCGGCAGGGATTTACCACTGGCCGGCAGATAGAGGGTAAAGGTCGTCCCTTTGCCGGACTCGGAACTGACCTCGATCAGCCCCCCATGTTTTTGGATGATCGAAAACGTGATGGCCAATCCCAATCCGCTCCCTTTTTGCTTGGTGGTAAAATAGGGATCGAAAATCTTTTTCAGGTATTCTTTGGGAATCCCAATCCCGGAATCCGAGATTGAGATCTGAATATAGTCTCCTTCGGGCAGGCTGGGGTGCCGATCATGGAGCAATCCGGTATTGGAAGCTTTGATCCGGATGATTCCACCGTTCGGCATAGCCTGTTCGGCATTGATGACGATGTTTTGAATGACCTGCCCGATCTGCCCTGGATCCACTTCCACCGGTTTGAGGTTGGGATCAAAATAGTAATGACAAAGGACATTGGTACCCCGAAGCGCAAAGCCTACCGAATTGCGGATCAACTCCTCGATGGGAATCAGTTTTTTGATGGGGATTCCTCCCTTGGCGAATGTCAATAACTGAGTCGTTAATTCCCGGGCCTGTGCCGTGGCTTTTTCAATATTGGTGAGAATAGAATAATTCTGATCCTGATGGGAACCGCTGTATTGATACATCATCAGCGACAGATTGCCGGTGATGATGGTCAGGATATTGTTGAAATCATGCGCAATCCCGCCGGCCAGGATTCCAATCGATTCGATTTTCTGCTTATTGATCAGGTCATGTTCCATTTTTATCTTATCGGTCACATCCCTGAAGATCAACACCACTCCGATGATATCGCTGTTTTTATCAAAGATCGGTGCGCAACTGTCGGCAATGATCTTCATGGTATGATCACGGGTCTGTAGAATAGTCCCGGTCATCAGGCCGACAATCGCTCGCTGCCGGATGGCCTGCTCGATGGGATTGGGCGCCGGTTCCTCCGTTTCCGGATTGAAGATCCGGAACACCTCGCTAATGGAACGCCCGACCGCATCCGAGCCATTCCATCCCGTGATCTCCTCGGCCTTTTTATTGAATAGTATGATGGTGCCGGATGTATCGGTGGTGATTACCCCATCTCCGATACTCCGTAAGGTGACCGCCAGTTGCTCCTTTTCGGTCTGCAGGGATTCGGCGGTTATCTTCCGTTCAATCGCCATCGCGATTTGCGAGGATAAAAAAGTGAGCACATTCAAATCCTGCCGGGTAAATCCAAGATCAGGAGGATACGATTGCAGGGCAATAACTCCCTCGATGGTATAATCGCTCCGCGTCAATAAAGTCCCCATCCAACAGCTCGGCAGAATTTCGGATAGGATCGAAATTTCACCCTGGTGGATCAACTCCATAATCTCCGATTGATTCAACAGAAGAGGCTGATTCCTGCGAATGATATACTCCGTCAGTCCCCGATTGAAAGGACGATCCGGCGGCAGAGGATTGAACAAATCGATGAAAAAAGGGAAGGAGAGGATTTGTTTATTTTCATTATACAGCGCAATATACATGTTGTCAACCGGTATCAGGTCCTTAATCACCTGATAGAGTTCCTGGAACAGCTCATTCATACTCCGGGCCTGATTGGCCAGATCCTGGATCCGGTAAACACTCTCCTTGATGATTTCATTTTTTTTTCGATCGGTAATATCATAAGCCAGGCCGATAATACCCGATATCTGACGCCGGCTGTCCATCATCGGTTCCAATCGTAACTCCAGCCATGATTCGAGAAAGTAGAACTCGATCCGGGGCCTTTCTCCTTTTAGAGTTCGCTGATGATACTCCCCGACAATCGGGTTGGAAGACCAGGTATTGACAAAATCGACAATGTTGAGACCGATAATTTGAGTATTAATGAGTTTGGGATGGTGAGCGAACCGACCGTAAAATGAGGTGATGATCAGATTCTGATCGGTCGTGTAGACCGTGGCGGGGATATGATCCATGATGAACCGGAATCGTTCATCGCGATCCCGAAGGGCTTTTTCGGTTTCAAACTGATAGAGTGCCATCTCCAGGGTGCTTTTCAACTCGCGGGTACCATAAGGTTTCAGCAGAAACCCGAATGGATTGGTTACCTTGGCACGTTGCAGGGTTTCATCATCATCATGACCGGTGATGAAAATAATCGGAACATCCATGATCCGCCGGATATAAGCTGCCGTGGTGATACCGTCGGTTTCTCCGGTTAGTTTTATATCCATTAGTATAATTTGAGGGATATGGTTTTCCAGGGACTTGAATACCTGCTGGGCCTCGGAAACCGTATCAATAACTTGATAACCCAGATGTTCCAGGGTTTGTTTCAAATCTTCGGCGGCAATGAAGTCATCCTCAACAATTAAAACCTTGGTTCGGATATGCTTCTGATCCACTCTCCATCTCCTGTCGTTGTCGAATAATGCGGCAGACGGTTGCCTTCGATTTTATTGGAAACCCGCCAACCCGACATTTCAGCCACCATCGATGACCGTTAAGTAATATAATGCTTTCTTATAGTATAGATGAGAGAGGATGGTTTGTCAAGAAAATTATTATGGATTTTTGCTTTTTTCATCGTCCCGGTGATGACTGACATTACGGGCCTGGGCATAGAAAATGACATCTTCGGCGATGTTGGTGGATAGATCGGCTATCCGTTCCAGATTCTTACTGACGGATAACAGATCGAGTGCCACTTCGATCGATGCCGCGTCATTCTTTACGATCTCGATGATTTCACGGCTCATGACATCATTCCATTCATCGATCTGGTCATCCTGAACCAACACCTCCCGGGCCATGGTGGAATCATAATGGATAAAGCTTTCCAGTGCCTGGTGGAGCATATGGCGTGTCAATTCAATCATGCGGGGGATTTCCAGCAGCGAAGGAATGATCGGAACGATTTCACTATAATGGATGGCGGCTTGAGCGATATTAACGGCATGATCGCCGATCCGTTCCAGATCTTTATTCATCTTTTGGGCTGAAAACAAAAATCTCAGATCGATCGCCACCGGTTGTTTGAGTGCCAGATAATTAAGGATGATGGTATCGATTTCAATTTCCAGTTGGTTGATCAGGGGGTCGTTTTCGATGACCCTGGCGGCCAGACTGGGATTGCGGGTGCAAAATGCCCGGACGGAGAGTTCATACGATTCTTCAACCCGGGTTCCCATCCGGATCAAGGTTGACCGGAGGATTTCCAGTTCTTTTTCAAAATGGCGTTCCATGAATCGAGGTCCTTTGGTTGAGGTGAGTGATTTCGGGGAGGGATTAACCGAAGCGGCCGGTGATGTAATCCTCGGTCTGTTTTTCACGGGGAGCGGTAAAGATGGTGGGAGTCCGATCGTATTCGATCAGACGCCCCATATAAAAAAAAGCGGTGAAATCGCTGATTCTGGCCGCCTGCTGCATGTTATGAGTTACAATGATAATGGTATAACTGGTTTTCAGCTCGTCAATCAATTCTTCGATCTTGGCGGTCGAGATCGGATCCAGAGCGCTGGCCGGTTCATCCATCAGCAATACATCCGGGTTGACGGCCAGACTGCGGGCAATGCATAAGCGTTGCTGCTGGCCTCCGGATAAACTGAGGGCGCTTTTTTCCAGATCATCCTTGACCTCATCCCACAGTGCCGCTCTCCGCAAACAGATCTCCACCCGCTGATCCAATTCCCGGCGGGATTTGATGCCGTGAATCCGGGGACCATAGGCAACATTATCATAGATCGATTTGGGAAAGGGATTGGATTTTTGAAATATCATGCCGACTTTTTTTCTGAGTTCAACCTCGTCGATCGATCGATGGGTGATATCGACTCCGTCTATGATGATCCGTCCCTCGATCCGGACGTTTTCGATCAGGTCGTTCATCCGGTTCAGGCAACGTAGAAAGGTGGATTTGCCGCAACCTGAAGGTCCGATCAGGGCGGTTACCTGGTTGGTGTGGAGTTCCAGATTGATGTTGATCAAGGCCTGTTTGTCACCGTAATACAGATTCAGTAACTCGGTTTGTATTTTGGGCGTAAGGTTCGTCATGGATGGGTGGTCCTTTATGAGGTCAGGGAGTGGTTTTTCCGAAAATGATAACGCAGGAATATGGCGGAGAAATTCAACAAAAAGGTCAATCCCAGCAAGACCAGGGTGGTGGCGTACTGAATTCCTCGTGTGGCATCGACATCGGGGGACTGGGTTGACATGATATAGATGTGGTAGCCCAGTTCCATGAATTGATCGGATAATGAGTGGGGCAGATGGGGCAGGAAATAGGCGGCGCCGGTAAACAGGATCGGAGCGACCTCGCCGGCGCCCCGGCTGACGGCCAGGATGGCCCCGGTCAGAATTCCGCTGATCGAATTGGGCAGCACAATCTTCCGAATCGTCATCCACCGAGTGGCTCCCAAGGCCAGACTGGCTTCCCGAATCTCTCGGGGGACCGACCGGATCGCTTCCTCAACCGATACGATGACCACCGGCAGTGTCAATACCGCCATAGTCAGACTGGCCCACAGAATATTCGGCTGTCCCCAACGAATCACCCCGCTGGGCATCAGCCAGTGGTCCACTCCCCGGCCGACAAATTGGATAAAAAAACCCAGTCCGAATAACCCAAATACGATTGCCGGAATCCCAGCCAGCGTATTGACGGCAAATCGGATCAGGCGCACCAGCCTGGATCCCTGGGATACATACTCACATAAATATACCGCGGTAATGGTCCCGATCGGTACTCCGATCAACGACATGATCACCACCAACAAAAGCGTACCGACGATGGCCGGGAAAATTCCGCCTCCGGTCATCCCGTCTGTCGGTACCCCGGTCAGAAATTCCCAACTGATTGATTGCCATCCTCCCCAAACAATATTGCCCATGATGATCATTACGACCGCAATGATCATCACCGCGCTCAGACCGGTTACCAAAGGAACCAGTTTTTCATTGAGTTTTCGGCGATCCATCTCAACTCCCCCTGAACTTGCGGATTAGTTTCCGCCGAATGAAGAATTCAGCCATCATATTCAGTCCAAAAGAGAAAAGAAACAGAATGATGCCGATCATGAACAGCACACTGTAATGAAAATCGCCGAATACCACCTCGGCCATTTCGGCCCCGATTGTTGCCGACATGGATCGGACCGGTTCAAATGGATTCAGGCTGGTTAAGGCCGCATTACCGGTTGCCATCAGGATAATCATGGTTTCACCGATCGCCCGGCCGATGCCTAACAATACAGCGGCAAATATGCCCGGTGTCGCCGCCGGTAAGATGACAAACAATACGGTTTCCCATTTTCTGGCACCCAATGCCAGACTGGCCTCGGTCAGAGAGCGGGGAACTGTTCCCAGTGCATCCTCCGAGATAGTGTAGATCACCGGCATGACCGCCAGCGAAAGACCAACCCCGCCGGTTAAAGCATTCAAACGAAAATCCAAATTGAAAAGGTGCTGGATTAATGAGGCCATTACCGTCAAACTGAAAAAACCGATCACCACCGAGGGAAATCCGGCCAGGATTTCGATTATGGGTTTCATGATCTCCTTCATTCTCCGGCCGGCAAAGGAAGCGGTATAGAGAGCGGCCATAATGGCAATCGGTGCCGCCAGACCAATAGCAATTCCGGCTACCTTTAAGCTCCCGACGATCAACGGCAGTAATCCGAATTGTGGGCGGGAAGAGACAGGCTGCCATTGGCTCCCCAAAAGGTCACTCACCTTACCGGTTTCCGTCCCGTTTCCATCCGGTGCTGGTTCCGGTTGATCCACCGAAGTGATATCTCCCAGCATTTCCTCTCCATAGGTTTCCTGCTCTTCCATTACGGAAGAAACGGACTGGGTTGGGGGATTGAATAGTCCGGAGGTCTCATGAAAGATAAAACCGAAAATCAAAACGATGAATAACAGAGTGATGAAGGCGCATATCATGATGAACTTTTCGATGAAGTATTCCGTCAATCGAAAACGTTTACGGCGGAAGCCGGTGTCCGGACTTCCAGATGCTTGAAGCATGAGCTTTCCTTCCTGTTTCAGTGTCAGAATCCGCCGGCCGATGGATTGATTGATTACCATCTGATCGGATACCGATTATCGGATCGGGAAGTAACCGATCTGAGATACTACCGCTTGTCCTTCATCACTCAGGATCCAGTCGATATAAGCTTTCATTTCACCGGTCGGCCGGCTCCGGACATATAAATAGAGATAGCGGGTGATCGGGTACAATCCCTTGGTCACGGTTTCTTGGGTGGGTTCATACCCGGTGGTCAAGGCATCTTTTTTGACTTTCACCAGCTTGATCCCTTTGCCGTAAGCCGAACCGCCGTAACCGATGCCGTTGATGTCGCGGGCGACCGCGTTAACGACCGCTGCTGTTCCAGGCAGACTCTGCATCATCGAACTGTAATCCTTACCATTCAACACAAAATCCTTGAAATAGACATAGGTCCCGGAGCTGTTTTCCCGCCCGTATAAAATAATCTTGCTGTCCTGGCCTCCGACCTCTTTCCAGTTGGTGATCTGGCCAAAATATATCTTTTTGATCTGTTCGAGGGTCAGTTCATGAATCGGATTTTTTTCATTGACATACAGGGCAATTCCATCCTTGGCGATCTTGATCTCAACGCCAAGCGAGTTATGACGCTGTTTCAGCTTGTCCCGTTCCGATGGTTTCATAGCCCGTGAAGCATTGCAGATATCGGTAGTTCCATTGATCAGGGCTGATATCCCGACTCCCGATCCTCCCCCGGTCACCTGAATAACCGTTTCCGGATTCTTTTTCATGTAAAGTTCAGCCCAGCGCTGGGCCAGAATCACCATGGTGTCCGATCCTTTTACGGTGATGGTCGTTTTGGCGTAAGACACCGCCATCATGATACTCAGACTCAAAAACGCTGCGCCTATCAATGCGTTCAGTTTTTTCATTTTACTCTCCTTGGTTGACGTGGTTCGAGTACAGATAGGGTTCCCGGGTCTTCGACACCGATTTCGGCCATGGATAATCCACCTATAACGGATGGTCGTCAATCGGGTCGGCGGAAATTCCGTGAAAACTCCCGGGATACTAACGCTCCCATCTGGACCTGAATATAATCGATCCGTGTTAATCTGGAATAAAGGAAGTGTTAAGACTGTGTTAAGAAAGCAGGATCGGATGATGTGATAGGATATGAATCAAGGAATGAGGAAGAAGCAGAGGGTGAGGAGATGGGGGATTAATGGGGCCGATCGAGAAAAATTGCCTACCATTACCGATGGTTTTGATTCAGGATGAAACCTGGATGAACGGAGCATGATCCGACTTGAGGGGGACCGGAGTATCTTTAATTTTGGCGCGGATGTGGGTGTCTGACATCATCTGCTGATTGATGAACTGTCGGGCCTGAATCCGGGGGATGCCGTGCTGTTCTCGCCAGGGACGGTAAAAAGAGAAATCTCCCTGATAGCGGGTCAGATTCTCCAATTGAATATTCCAATCCCGGCATAATGAATCGATATCGGGTTGATCCGGGAGATTGAAAATGGAGAGGTTGAGAAAATGATAGATCTGAGGATTCTGTTTTAGAAAGAGCAAACTGGCCATTCGGTCCGATTCGGTTTCTCCCGGGAGTCCCATCAGAAGATAGAGAAAGTTGCGTATTCCATACCGAGCGGATTCTGAAAGAATCGGGATGACGTTTTCCAGCCGGATGCCTTTTCGGAATCGTTCCAGAATTGAAGGTGAAGCCGATTCCAATCCCCATTGCAGCATTTCCCAGCCGGAATAATGCATGGCTTTGATCAATCCCGCCTCTAAAAAATCGGCTTCAAATCGGACAAATCCATAGTAGCGGCGGGTGGAGGGGCCTGAATGAATGTTCCGGCGGATAAAAGACGGTGGAATTGCCGAGTCGATAAAGTGGTACAGAATGGATTGATCCGGAAAATGGCGCTCGGTTTCCTGCATAAATGATTCCAGGCTTGGGGCTTCGATCATGCTGAAACGGGTCTCCTGTTCCGGGCAAAACCGGCAACGGCTGTAATAACACCCCTTGGATGTCATCAAGGGCATGACAATCTGAGGCGCCAGATAATGATCAAGGGGTATGACCGTTTCGGGAAAACGGATCATGTTCAAATCGGTCTGCGTATCAAACCATTCACCGGCAAACTCGAATCGATCACCTTCCGCAGGCAGGCTGAACAACTCACTGAAAATTGCCGGAAGAGCCGGATGGTATTTCCGGTACGACTTGAGTAAACAGCCTCCGATGACCGGAGTGATCCCTAAAGACTGCAGGCGAATGGCCAACTCGATTGCGAAGTAGAGTTGAGGCAGAAAGGAAACCGATATCCCGATGATGGACTCGGGCTGATCCAGAATGTAAGGGAGGAGACGGTGATGGATATAGGATGTAAAAGGGGTAACGGGAGAGGTGGACGATCGGAGGTAATCTGCCCACGCCTGAGGGTGATGCGCTGAGATCGGCGCATAGTCAGCGTGATTGAGTGTGATCTGCCAGCCGGGAAAGGATTTTAGCAGATACTTGATCTCCTGCTCGATCACACCCGTCCGGGATTGATAGACAGCTGAGGAATAATGAGGATGCCGACGAATAAAATCCCAGCATTTCAGTCCTTTGGGGCGGGCATGGTCGAGTAAAAAATAATAATAGTCAAGATTGGCATCGTAATACTTCACCGGAATCCGGCGACCGGCCAAGATTCCAGCAAAAAGATACCCGCCGGCCGGGGGCTCCACCGGCGAGGTGACCGGAGGCGTGATGATGATGACGGTAGGTTTGGATCCCATGGTGTCAGAGAGTATTCAAAAAAAAACAGGATGGAATCATTTCCATCCTGTTGGCGTTTATAATGACATTCATCCGGTTATTCGATGATTTCCAGCATGACCCGTTTACCGCTCTTGCGGCCGGCAGCATTCAGGATGGTCCGGATCGCACGGGCCGTGTTGCCTTTTTTGCCGATAATTTTACCGACATCACTTTTTTCCACCTGAAGCTCATACACAACGGTACTCTCCCCTTCAACCTTCTTAACCACTACTCCCTCGACATTATCGACTAGCGTCTTGGCGATCAGCTCGATCAATTCTGTCATTTTAAACTCCTTTCAGCAGCCATGTTTCTCCTAATTACAGCTACAATCATATGCCGGAGGAAAATCCCTCAATTTATAGTATATGATAATTCAAATGCAATGTCAAGCTCTTTTTACTGTAATAACCTACCCCATTCCGGTTTTCTTTTTTTCTCTTGGATGGGCTATCCTTAAATCGCTCGGCGTTATGCATCGGGTCCCGATCGTTTTTTTTCATTTCTGGATGCTCCGATATCATTACAATCCATGAATCATGGAAGAATTGTTTTTTAAAAAAAAAGGGTTTTATGGTTAGACTTGACTTTTTAATTGATTAAACCTATTATTGTAATGAATACCTTGATGTATGCAGATTGAAAGCGATCAAAGGGAGATATTATGAAATCATTGACGCATCGGCTGTTCCAATATGGTGTGGCCGGAATCATTCTGTTTCCGTTTCTTCTCCTCCAGGCTCAGGATGATCAGGAGTTGAGAGATATCAATGATCAGGCCTTGATCGATTCACTCATGAAACGTGATGTTCGTCTTAAATCGGTCATTGAGTTTCACCTTTTTTATATGAATCTTGATCTGCTGCGCGAAGCCATCCGGTTTCCCGCCTTGTTCACCGATTACCAGGTCCAGACTATTCGCTTTAATTATCAGTCCCAGAATTTTGAATGTTGTGTCAATGTCACCCATGAACGCTACATGGATCTGAAAAGTAAATCGTTAGGAGCCTCCATTCGATCGCTCCAGATCATTACTCAGCGGCTTCGATCTTTGATTGAACGCTATTTCCCGAGAATCCGGCAACCGGATTATTTCATCAAAATCGATTTCCGTCATAATCCCACCGGGTTATCACTCGATGGCAATGATGAGAATTGGAAAACCTTTGCGGTCTATCAAAACGGCCAGGTCTCGTTTCTGGTGAATCCGCCCCCATCGCTTTCCTCCGTTTCAACCCGCGATTACCCGGAAGAGGGGATTCAGAATCAGATCACCTTTTTGGAGGGAAAAAAGCAGATCGATGAAGCCCGATTCAAGCAGGAGCTTGAGTACCATACCGATGAACTAACCCGCTATTATAACCTGAGACTAAGGCGGAATTCAGGCTTGAGTGGGAGAGTGGTTCTCGATGTCACTCTGCTTCCTTCCGGAGGAATCGGCGATATCAGGACGAATCTGTCTGAAATCGAGGATGAATCTTTTCTGACGGGACTCATCGATATGATTCGGCAATGGCAATTCGAACCCACCGCCGGCATAGTCCGATTCCGATTCTCTCTGGATTTCAGAATTCAATCCTGATTGTTTATTTCAGATCATCCATGATCGATCATGCCGGACGAATCTAGAACAACTGGTTTAGGGTTCCAGGTATCATGACCTTAACGATTGATGGTGGCTTTTTAATGAATCATCAACGCCCCATCCTTTCGGATTAATCCGCGGAAAAAAAACGGTTCAAATCTAACCAAGGAGTGATAATGTTTCGGAATATGCATTTGAAAAGTAAAATGATGATCCCGATTCTGATTGTGGTTTTTCTTGGCTTTTCCGTGACTTTCTTTTTTCTGATCGTTAAAATTAAAGACAATACCGATCAGTTTGCCCGAGCCCAGGCTGAGGGGTTGGCTTTTCGACATGGCAATGAACTTCGGATGATCATTGGAGAGTATCTGGGTCAGACCCGGTCGATGGCCATGATCTTAAGTGATATTTCATCGATTCCCCAGAAAGAGCGGAGGGACTATTGTAATATGATGCTGAAAGCCCTGTTGAACAGCAATCCCGATTGCTTCGGCACTTGGATGGTTTTCGAGCCGAATGCCCTTGATGATCGGGATATGGAATTCCTCAATCAACCGGGGTGTGATGATCAGGGACGCTTTGTCCCTTATTGGAACCGGGTTGGTGAAATTCATTTGGAGAGTTGTGTCGGATATAATGATACCAGCACTATCGGGAATTATTACCGTATTCCTTTCGCCTCGGGCCGGGAATTTGTTACCGAACCGTTTACCTATCCGGTCAATAACCAAGACATCATGATGATCAGTCTCTGTATTCCTGTGGTGCTTGATGGAAAGATTATTGGAGTGGTGGGAACCGATATGACGATGGATAATATGAGCTCATTGGTGAGTACCATGAAATTCGATGAAGGCGGATATGGTTTTCTGATCTCCAATCAGGGGGTTTTCGCTGCTCATCCGAATAAGAATTTTCCGGGTAAATCCCTGCCCACGGTCGATCCGCAATCCGATTCACTCTACCAGGTCGTTCGTCATATCCAAGACGGCGAAATTCTCGGCTATAAACGGATTTCAATGTCTACCGATAAACCGGTCTACACGGTTTTTATTCCGATCCTGCTGGGGAAATCTCCTCACCCCTGGTCTTTTGCCGTTACCATTCCACTGGATAAAATGAATGAGGCTTACTACGCCGTATTGTACTCCACTATCGCAATTGGCTTGGTTTCTTTCCTGATTCTGATTCTTGTTATTTATTGGATTACCAATCAGAATATCAAACCGATCATCTATGTGACCCACCGTCTGGGGGATGTGGCGGAAGGAGAAGGAGACCTGACCAAACGGATTGAGATTCAGGCCAATGACGAGTCCGGCATGCTGGCCCGGAATTTTAATCGTTTTGCCGAGAAAATGGCGGGAGGGATCAGCAATATCAAAAGCGCCATGGAAAGCTTCTCCAGTTCCATTACCCAGATCAGCGCCACCACCGAGGAGATCACTTCCAACACCCAGCAGACTACCGGCCAGATCAATTCCATTGCCGGTTCCATCACGGAAATGAATTCCAATATCCATGAAATCGCCAAAACATCCGAAATTATGAAGGATAAGGCTGGGACCAATGCCGGGTTATCCGATCAGAGCTTGAAACATAATCTGGAACTGGTTTCTATGATCGATACGCTGAATCAGAAAGAAAGAGCCTTTGTCACTGACCTTCAGAAACTTCAAGGTCATTCTCAGGAGATCCGAGGGATCATCCAGGTGATCGAGGATATCGCCGATCAGACCAATCTTCTGGCGCTGAATGCGGCCATTGAAGCGGCCCGGGCTGGTGAAGCCGGTCGGGGATTTGCCGTGGTGGCCGATGAAGTCAGGAAACTGGCCGAAAAAACCCAGAACTCAACCAAAGAAATCTCAACTATGATCACTCAGATTCGAGATAATATCAATGGGGTGGCGGAAGCCCTCAAAAGTAATACCGATCTGATCGAAGTCCTGAATACCAAGGTCAATGACGCTTCGGCCATTAATCAACAAGTCAATACATCCAGTCAGGAAACCATCGAGTTGAGCGGCCATGTCCTGGCATCCTTGCAGGAACAGCAAAAAGCAATGGAAACGATGCTCTCAGCGATCGAATCGATCAATCTGGCCAGTCAGGAAAACAATTCCGGAATTAACCAGGTCTCCGAAGCGATCTCGGATCTGAATATCAGGATCGAAAGTATGATGGAATTTGTCAACCAGTTTAAAACCGACAATAAGAACTCCGTTGCCAAACCATCCGGCATCCGTCCGGTATAAAACTCGAATACGGACCGGTTTTGCCTTTCATCACCAGTTGATGATTAAAACAGGAGATGGTTGGATTACGGATAGGGATAATCGGAAGTGGATGGATGAGTGACGAGGTCTGATGAACGAAAACCGTCAGAGCGGATCCGATGAGACCCGCTCTGACGAAGAAATGATCAATGGCTGATTAGGATTCGTAGAAGATTCGGGTCTTGGGGTCGATTTTCCCGATTCCCATATGGCGGGCTTTGTAGTCGCGCAAAAGGGTAAAGAATTTGGGACTCAGGACCATGATGGCGATGATGTTGGCAAAGGTCGGCAATCCGGTCGAGAAGTCGGCAAAGGTCCAGATTTTCTGGCTGGGAAGGCCATAATAAACGGCATACAGTACCAGGCCCATTCCCGGGATCGGATAGGTCCATTTGTAAATGGTCAGCGCCCGCTCTTTGACTTTGGAACCCGGTTTCAGAATATAGCGGAACAGGATCTCATAATAGGTATACCAGCCTGATGAGGTAGTAATACCGAACAGAAAGATTCCGACGGTCAGTACGATCCGTCCGATCGATCCCATTCCGGTTTCGAAGGCGCTGAGGGTCAGGGTCGCCCCACTCAACCCGGTCTGCCATCGGCTGGTGATAATGATGGTGAAAGCCGTAATGGTGCAGACCAGCATGGTGGATATGGTGACCTCGAAGATCCCCCATAATCCCTGACGAATCGGATGATCGGTGCGGGCGGTTGAATGGATCATGGGAGAGGTTCCCCACCCGGCTTCGTTGCTGAATACGGCTCGGGCCAAACCCTTCTGGATGGCAATGGCGAAGGTGGCGCCGGCAAACCCCCCGATAGCTGCCGTTCCGGTAAAGGCATCACGTAAAACCAATTGAACGGTAGCCGGAATCAACGCCAGATTCTTTAAAATAGCGACCAGTCCACCCCCCAGATAAAAAATGCACATGAAGGGCACAATGATGCTGGCAATCCGTCCCAATTTTTTCAATCCTCCGGCAATCATGATATACGTAATGATCGCATAGAAGATGCTGATGACCGCCTGACTCAGATTGTATTGTGCCATGGCGTTCGGATCAGACTGGGGGAAAACGCCGTGGATCAGATTGGCCGCCCACTGATTAAAATTGAACGTGCTCGCAATGGCTTCCGATACCGTATAATTCTGCATGGTGATGAATATTGATGAGAACATTCCGAACAGGAATAAAAAAGATAGAATCTTATAAGCGGTTTTAAATCCCATCTCTTCCCCGATCCCCTTTTTCATATAATAGGGGGGGCCGCCGTAAGGATTTCCATTTTCATCCTTGCTTCGATAGTGGACGGCCAGGGTCACCTCCACCATTTTGATCATCTGCCCGGCTACCCCGGCCACCAGCAACCAGAACAGTGCTCCCGGCCCTCCCACCGCGATGGCGGTGGCTACACCGCCGATATTCCCGACCCCGATGGTTCCTCCCACCGCTACACTGATCGCTTCAAATGGAGAAAGTATCCCATCTTTTCCCTGAGCTTCATTTTTATGGAATAGCCCTCCAAAGGTCTGCTGTAAAATGTGCCTGAGTTGGCTGAACTGAAAAAAACGTGAAAATACGGTAAAAAACAAACCAACCGCCAACATAGTAACGATCAACGGCACTCCCCACATCCAGTTGGTCAGCATTTCCACAAAATGCATCAGCATAGACTTATCCCTTCTCCTTATTCGGCGTTGAGGGTTGATACCGGTGGCATGTAATCGATCCGGTCTGCCATCAGGATTGTATTACAGTTTTTTACTTATCCATATCTTTAGATCGTGATTGACCAATACACAATCGTTTCATTCCCGATATGGTGATGAATACGTTCCAATAATCTATACCAATCGGTTGATCCCATTATCAAAGGACCAATAGGTTCAGCGGATCTCGCGAATCTGATCCGTGATTTCCCGGCCCTGATAGAAATAGGTTCGAGGGACGCGTTCGTTGATCCAACAGGTAACCTCATAGGGAATGGTGGATAATTGCTGGGCTACATCATCAATTTTTATCTCTTGGTTACCCTGGCATCCATATAGCACAACCTCATCGCCCAACTGCGGCGGCCGATCATCCGGTAGATTGCCCAGATCCAGCATCAGCTGATCCATGGTGACTCGTCCGGCGATCGGGACCCGATGTCCTTCGACCAGAGCTTCACCACAACTGGAGAGCCGGCGGTTAATCCCGTCTCCATATCCGATCGGAATAGTGGCAATGATGGTTCGGCGGCTCGGAATGTAAGTTCTTCCATAACTGATACTCCGGCCCGCTTCCACCTCCTTGAGATAGACGATCCGTGATTTCAGGGTCATGATTTGGCGTAAAGGGAAACGATGATCCACCTCCGGAGCCGGATACAGTCCGTAGATCATGACTCCCGGTCTGACCATGGTGAAGAAATCCATATCCAGATCGATAATGGCCGCACTATTGGCGCAGTGTCGAATCGGAATCCGAATTCCCTGGTTTTCCAATTTGAGAATAATTGACTTCAGAATCTCAATCTGATTCCGGGTGAATGTCTTGTCCGGATCATCCGATACCGGGAAATGGGTGTAAATTCCTTCCAGGAGCAATCCCCGCATCGATTGCAGCTCAATGATATCTTCCACAGCATGGGGATGATGAAATCCAACCCGTCCCATACCGGTGTCAACCACCACATGGACCGGGATAATCCGGCCGTGATCCAGCGCATACTGGTTGATTAAGTGCGCCATCTCGAAATTGATGATGGAGGGTGTGATCTGATACTCGAAGAGAAAGGGAATATCCTCCGGAAGCAGCCCGCCGAACAGCAAAACCGGTCCTGGAATCTTGTTTTTTCGCAGCCGGATCGCCTCACTGATAACGGCCACCGCCAGATAATCTATTTTCAGTTTTTCCTTGGCAAAACGGGAAATCTCGACCAGCCCATGGCCATAAGCATTGGCTTTGACGGCGATACAAATCCGATTATCGGTCGGAATTTTCTTGCGAATTTGATGGATATTGAATTCAAAGTGATCCAGATTAATCTCCGCCGTGGCCGGCCGATTCCAATCGCAATCCATAATCGTTTCCTTTCTAAATTACAGGATCATTCTTATAATAACGGTCAAAAGGCCGAAACAGGCAGGCGATCGTATAA
>JAGOEH010000020.1 GCA_017997825.1 Candidatus Delongbacteria bacterium
ATAAAATTGACTTTTAATCCGCAATAATTATATTGCATTCATGGAAAAAATTAAGTTACCGGGCCTGGAACGGGACGATATCCGGCAATGGATGGTAGATCTTGGGGAAAAGCCTTTCAGGGCTCACCAGATCGCGGATTGGATCTATAAGAAGGATTGCCGAGATTTTTCATCCATGACCAATATTCAAAAAGACTTGAGAGAAAAACTGGATCGGGTGGCTTGTATTGATTATCCTGAAATTCTTCAAATTCAGGAGAGTTCAAGCGACGGGACCCGTAAGTATCTGATCGGGCTGATGGATGGCGAATCGGTGGAATGCGTTTTGATGCAGGATGAGGAGCGTAATACTATCTGTATATCCTCTCAGGTCGGGTGCCCTCTCCGTTGTGATTTTTGTCTGACCGGCCAGGCCGGATTCGTCCGTAATCTATCGGCCGGAGAAATTATCAGTCAAATCCTGATCTGCCGACGCGATATCAACGAGCGCGACAAACGCCTCAATATCGTCATGATGGGGATGGGAGAGCCGCTGCTGAATTATGATCAGGTTGTCAAAGCGGTCCGATTGATTACCCAGGATCATGGATTAGGGTTGGGGAAAAAACGGCTGACCCTATCTACCGCCGGAATAGCTGACAATATCAAACGTCTGAGCGATGAAAACCTGAAAATTAAACTGGCAATTTCACTCAATGCGGCTCGGGATGATCTGAGAAACCGGTTGATGCCGGTTAATCGTCAATACCCGCTGGCTGTTTTAGCCGACAGTATCCGCTATTTTTCCCGTTCCTCTTATCCACACCGCGTTACCTTTGAATATATTCTGATCAAGGATATCAATGATTCTTATCAGGACAGCCGGGATATTCTGACATTTTTACGCCCTTTTGCCTATAAAATCAATCTGATTCCCTATAACTCGACTTCCTTTTTGCCTTATCGATCACCCGACGAAGAGGATATTATCCGGTTTAGCCGGTGGTTGATGCAAGGGACCGGCGCCGTAACCATTCGCCGATCAAAAGGCCGGGATATTCTGGCTGCCTGCGGTCAACTTCGAAATCACCATAACCAGGCGACGCATGGAACAATTCATTAAAAAATGGATCATCATCTTTAACCATATGACGATTCAGGAACAGCTTTATGTATTCCTGATTTTTCTGTCTCCCTTCATCATTTTTATTATGATTCAGCTTCTCTTCCAGACCATCTATAAAAAATACCGCATTCATTGGAACTTTAATAAAATGATTAAGATCAAGAAAATGACGGATAGCGAGGTCCAATTTCTTAAGAATCTTCTGGTTTATTTAAATCAGCCGATCCAAGCCGATTGGTTGAAATATGATTTCCATTACTGGCGTCTGGTGTTCATGTACACCCACCGGGCGACCGAGCGAAAAGAAAGTATTCAGCGTTCCCTCCGGATGATTCAGCATTTGAAAGAACTTGGGCAGAAGCTGTTCGGCCGGATTCCCAATCGCTATTTTTCCACTCTGGATCTCCCCCTGCAGCTTGAAATGACGCTTGAATTCCCCGGCATCAAGCGCAAGAGTCATGGTTTTCTAACCGATAAGGATGACCAGTCGCTGGTTTTGATGGTCAAAGATTTACCCACTTTTTATACGGCGTTGGCACCCCATGAACGAGTCGAATTGGTCCTGATCGATCAGTCTCGCGGATTGTATTTCATTCAATCCCACATTCAGCGCGTCGCAGGACAGGATCATACGTTGCTGTATCTCCAGCACAGTATCCATATTCTTTTTCGTAATCTGCGGCGCTATGAACGTCTCAGTCTGGCGATCCCGCTGGAAATGAAGAATGTGGATCAAAAATGCTTTCGCTATCAGAAAATTCTGAAGGGGCGTTTTCTCGATATCAGTCGGGGGGGAGCCAAAGTCGTTTCCGATCAGACCCTTAAAAAAGGAGAATCCTATTCCATGATTTTTCGTTTTGGTGAAAAAATCATCGAGCTTCCGGCATGTGTCGTGGAGCAATCGTATGACTATCAGCAGAGAAGTGAAGCCTATCATTTTAAGTTTTACAATTTTAGCCATAAAAATAAGGCTGATTTATCGATGATCCTTTTCAAACTCAAAGAGGGCAGCCGCGAATGATCGATTTTGGCTCAATCATGGATTTTTCATGGTATACGTGGGTTCTGCTCCCGGTTCTGATTTTCTGTTCGCGGGTCGTCGATGTGACGTTGGGCACCATGAGGGTTATTCTGGTTTCCAAAGGTATTAAATATGTGGCGCCCCTGATTGGTTTCTTCGAGGTGATTATCTGGTTGTTGGCGATCGGGCAGGTGATGAAAAATATGAGCAATTTTATGTGCTATGTGGCTTATGGGGGGGGATTTGCCACCGGGACCTTCGTTGGGATCTATCTGGAAGAAAAACTTTCGATCGGATTGGTCATTCTGAGAATCATTATCCATCGGGATGCTACCAATTTTATCGAGTATCTCAAGTCTGAAAATTACGGGGTTACGATTTTGGACGGGGCCGGAGCCAAGGGAACCGTTAAAGTCATCTTTACCGTAGTGGAACGTCAGCAATCTAAAAAGATCATTCAGATTATCCACCGGATCAATCCCCATGCCTTCTATTCAATAGAAGATGTGAAATATGCCAATGAGGGTGTGTTTAAAAATAAAAAGATGGCTCAAAACCGGCGGTTTTTAAATTTTTTAAAATTCAAAAAAAAATGATAGTTTAGGTATTGACTTTTAAAAACATTTTACGATATTATTACGTATGAAATGTATGGTAAGAATCGAAAAGTTAACGTTGACACCCAGGAAGGGAGGACAACCCAGTAATGGAAAATGAATGCCATACTCCGGCATTTGAAGAGAATGATTACTCCAATGATGACGATCCTTTGGGGCAATCGTTTTATGATAACCATAAGGATAGCAGGGGGATTTGGAATTTATGGCGGCAACACCCTCCATATAATTCGGATTTAAAATCAAGATTATCATACACTGATCATCATTCCATCTTTACTCTCTTTTTTCTTTTCTATTCCCGCATTTTACGATTGATTTGCACCATATGGGAATGGAAGTTTAATTCGAGTCCTGCGTATTGATCAATCGGAATCGAGGTGGATCACGAACCTGCCGGAATCGAAAAAACGGTCAGATCGGATTCGCTGAACCGATATAACATGAACGGCATTGAATCGAATTTAAAGGTAAAGGAAGAAAAAATGAGAGCCAGATTTAAAAGCGTAGCGGTATTACATAATAAAATTTCCGCCGATGCATCCAAGGATGAGCTGGATGTTTTGGTCGAGGTCAACCATGTGGCTGACGTATTGAATACCATGGGATATGAGGTGTTTATTGTTCCGTTTTCATTGGATTTCAATGAAGTCAGTCAGATTCTTCTTTCCATCCGTCCGGATTTTGTCTTCAACCTGGTTGAATCGGTCGAAAACGACGGCCAATTGATTCATCTGGCGCCTTCGATTCTGGACCATTTGAAGATTCCTTATTCGGGCTGCCCTAAGGATGCCATTTATTTGACGTCAAATAAGCTTCTGGCCAAGAAGTACCTGCGGGCCTCCGGGATACCGACTCCGGACTGGATGACGTGTGAAGAAGCCATGCTTCAACAAAACCGAAAATGTACACCCTTTATCCTAAAATCAGTATGGGAACATGCATCGATCGGACTGGATGAGGATTCGGTGATGGAAATGAAAAACCCGGAAACCCTGCGTGAGGTTTTAAAAAAACGCCGGCGGCTGACCGGGAAGGAATTTTTTGCGGAAGAATATGTGGATGGACGTGAATTTAATGTCTCGATCCTGGCCGGAGACGTTATGCCCATTCCGGAGATCAAGTTTGTCGATTACCCCCGGGATAAGATCAAGGTCGTCGGATACCGGGCCAAATGGGAAGAGGATTCCTTTGAGTATACCCATACGGTTCGTTCGTTTGATTATGATCAGGCCGATCAGGCGGTGCATCAGTCCTTGTCTGAAATCTGCCGCAAAGTGTGGCGGGTTTTTGGAATGAAAGGCTATGGCCGGGTCGATTTTCGGGTCGGAGCCGATGGAGTTCCGCAGGTAGTGGATATCAATACCAATCCCTGTATTTCCCCTGATGGAGGATTCTGCGCTGCCACCGCCCAGGCCGGATTATCCATTGGTGATGTGATGGAACGGATCATTGCCGATTCGGTCCATTCCGCTTCCAGATCCCCATCATACCGCAACCCGGCCGAGTACCAGTACCACGTTATCTATAATTACCAGTCCTATCGGCAAGCGGTCAATATGTAATCAGTAATGTGGCCCCATCCATAATCCCATTTACCCAGGAAAGATCCATTATGCTCAAGATTGGTTTAACCTATGATTTAAAGGATGATTACCTCAAAGAAGGATACAATGAGGAGGAAACAGCGGAATTGGACCGCCCTGATACCATCGATGCCATCGATGCTGCTATTCAATCCCATGGATACAGGACGGAACGAATCGGCAATATATTCCAGCTTAATCAGCATCTGGCGGAACGTCACCGCTGGGATCTAGTTTTTAATATCTGTGAGGGCATGCATGGATTAGGCCGGGAAGCCTTAGTGCCGGCTCTGCTGGATGCTTATCGGATTCCTTATACCTTTTCGGAGCCCCTGGTTTTATCATTAACCCTTCATAAAGGATTCGCCAAATCCGTGGTTCGGGATCTTGGTGTGCCGACTCCTGATTTTGCGCTGGTTGACCAGGCGGATGATATCGATCGAATCGATCTTCCTTTTCCCCTTTTTGCCAAACCGGTAGCTGAAGGATCAGGTAAGGGAATCAGTTCCACTTCCATTATTCATGATCGGGATCAATTGAGATCGGTGTGCCGAGAACTGCTGCAGCACTATCAACAGCAGGTGTTGGTGGAACGCTATCTGAGCGGCCGAGAATTTACGGCCGGGATTGTCGGCACTGGAAGCCGGGCCCGTGTCATCGGGGCCATGGAGGTCATTTTCCACCAGAACCGGGAAGGGAATATATACTCCTATCAGAATAAAAAGAACTATGAGGAAATTGTGGAGTATCGGCTGGTGGAACCCGAGATCTTTAAACAATGTGAAACCATCGCCCTGCAGGTCTGGCAGGGATTGTACTGCCGGGATGCCGGACGGATCGATCTGCGGATGGATGATTCCGGCCGGGTCCATTTTCTGGAAATCAATCCCCTGGCCGGACTTCATCCCATCCATTCCGATCTGCCGATCATTTGCTCACTGATCGGAACTCCCTATTCTTCTCTGATTGGAGATATCGTCAACTCGGCGCTGGAGCGGGCCGGTCGGCCGGTTCAATAGAGCGTGATTCGCCGATTCCTTTCATCGCTCCTCACTCTTTTTATCTCCCTTCATCCACTTTCATGTTGACAATTTGGCGGGTTTTATATATAATGCGTACGGAGCTAATACTATGAAAACCCGAGACATTTTGCCGGACCTGAATCTTGATCAAATCATTCGGATTTTGCAACGCCGGAATCTATTGCCGGAAGATGAAATTCTGATTGATGAAAGTCGAAAGTATGAGTATATTGGACTGATCGTTTTTGACGAAAAAGTAATTGATCATACCCGGCGCTATTTTAATGCTTTGTCGCCCCATGAAAAAAAACTCCTGATGTATATCGCTTCCGAAGGGGGAGTGGTCGAAGAGAATTTTCTGCTGGCCCATTATTTCAATCACAGCCGAACCGATTTTGACGATATGGTGGGCAATCTGCAGACCTGGGGACTGATTTACTGCGATCCCTATTACGAAAAGAACTATCAGGCCAGACTCTATGGCATACCGGAAACCTATCTGGTTTTTGTCCGGATTCCAATTTTTTTAGAGAATAAGCTGGGGTATTTCCTGGGCAAGTTTAACCCCGAGCTGCTGGATGCACTCCAGCGAACCATTTTCAAGAAACTCTTACCCTGCCAGTTTAAGGATTATGTCCTGTATCGTATCAAGCAGGAAATCCTGGATCCGGATCGAATCACCCAGATATTGGCCGATCTTCCCCTGATGAAACGGCAGGCAGTAGAGCTGGTGATGAGTAATAAAGGGCTGATGTGGTTAAACCCGCTGGCCCGCAAACTGGGTTTCGATAAATCCGCCGATGTCCTGTTGCGGAATCTGGTATGGAACAACCCGTTCCTTTATATCGATCAGGAAAAAAAGAAGGACTTTCTGATTCGTATTCCGACCGATATCTATTATATCCTGAAGAATAAACCATTGATCCGGTTTTTCAGTTATGATAATTCTCTGGAAGCCTTTTTAAACCAGAGTCTGACACTCAACGGCACCCCGGGATTGGATAATGAAAAAGACTGGATGGTCGATTTTCTCTATATTTACAGCCTGGTTCAGAATAATCAGATGGACGAGGTTTTAGCTCGTGGGTTCTCTAAGAAAAAGGAGCGGTTTATCCAACATCTTGAATATAAAGGAACTCCATGCATGGTCTTCTGGCTCTTAATGGGTGTTTTTTCCAACCTGTTTACCGCTTCCGAAGAAACATTCAAGTTGAACCGGACAGGCACCAAAAAGGAGAACTGGCTCCCAAGTTTACAGAAAATGATGTTTGATAACTGGGTCAAACGTTTTATTTTTGATGAAAACTACGATAAAAAGTATCTTCGGTTCCATAAGTATCAGTCAAAAACGGATCAGGATGTGTTCAAGCTTTATCCGGTCAAACTGGAGATTATTCATGCCTTGAGAGCATTGCCGGTCGGTCGGCCGATCAAGATTGACGATTTTTTTCTGTATTTTTTCGATTTTTTCAAAATCTGCATGTACTATCATACCTTCAATTATGAAACCGGATTGTTCTATAATTTTTCCCTGGAACAGCTGGAATTGATCCGGAAAATCCTGTTAGGTCCTCTTTTCTGGTTCGGGGCCGTTCATATCGGCAGCGTCGAAAAGCTCCAATTCTTTTTTGATCGGTTGGCGGAACAAATGAGGGCTAAACAAACCCTCAATCAGATCATCAAGCAGGAACTTTTCCCTCAAAGTGAAGCCTATTTTATGGTGACCGATTTAGGAAAACAGCTTTTATCTGAGTCCAGCAGCCTGCGGGAACCCAAACCGTCCGGAATCAAGACCGAGTATATTGCCTCTCAGAATCGATTGAGTATTCCGGTTGAGCTAATGTTCCTAAAATGGACCCACTACCTGAAGATCGGTCATATTGTCCAAGCCGCTTCCTCTATGATTCATCTGGAAATTGAATCCCATCGGCTAAAATCATTGGATTCGGCCAGCCGGAAAGCAATAATTAATGAATGCGACCAACCGCAGGATTTAAAACGGATTTTGCTGCCCGGTTGATGATGAACGGGATTGGATCCAGTATAGAATGATAAAGCGCAACCCGATCAACACCAGAAACAATCCAAGATAAAGATGGATTGAATAAGAATAGTTCCAGAATATATTGTTCATGAGCCATACGATGCTCGGCACCGTAATCGCCAGACCTGTCATAAAGGATGGAAGCCGAAAGCGTGGCACGAGTGACTCAGCCAGATGACTTAGTCCGATAATAACAAACACGACCGGATAGAGATCCGTATAATCATAGGGATTAAAAAATCCATTCAAATAACATAATAAAAAAATCCCGCTCAAACTGAAGAATATTCCACCGGAAATGGCATTCGGGAAGGATACCAGCAGTTTGACGATACCGAAAGCCAGAATTAAATAGGGCCATTGGTGCCGCCAATTCCAATCATAATTGATAATCTGCAGGTTGTGCAGAATAGCGATCACACCGATAATCAGTAAACAAATACCCAGCATAAACCTATTTTTTTGTTTCATTGAATCCCCCTCCAGCAGTCGATGCTTTATCGGAAAAACACTGTACCGGTTCCTCGGGAACCACCAGGCTGACGATGCAATACAGAATAATACCCGGTGCTATGCCGGAAGTGATGATGATAACCACCATGATCAGACGAACCAAGGTGGAATCAATTCCGAAATAGCGGCCGATTCCCCCGCACAGTCCAAAAACCTTTTTATCGCTTCGACTGCGAAAAAAACGCTGAATGGAATCGGTCGAAGATGATTGATAACCGTGACTTCCCAAGTCCTGCATTGATTCCAGAAGGCTTGCATCCTGATTCTGTGATTTACGATAGGAGATAATCAGAAGAATTCCGATCAGCATTAGTAATCCGGGCCAGAATAAGCGTTGGGTGTAGTGACGGATAAAATGAAAGCTGAAAGGAAAGGGGAAAAAATCAACCTTATTAAGAATGAAGATGAATCCCAGGCCGATTAATCCGATCCCGAGGTAGAATAGCAGTTTGGATTTCTGGGCTTGATCCATCCCCGGCTGATGGATTTCCTGGGACGAAACCGGGTGTTCCTGTTTGGGAATAATAAAGATTCCAATAAGATAAAGAATAATCCCGCTCCCCCCGAAAAGGCCCAAAACAATGAAAATGATCCGCACAATGATGGGATCAATCTCAAAATACTCGCCAAGACCTCCGCAAACGCCCCATAGGACGCGATTGGTTGCCGATCGATATAGTTTTTTCTGTTCCATGACAGACTCCTTGTCGGAAGTGGGTTCAGTTAGAACATACGGAGGAGTTCCATCAAATGTTTCTGGTTCCTTCAGACTATATCATAAAAACAAGCGACCAATTTGATACTGATTCGAGTGGATTTCAAGCTGGATTAATCTGAATCGAATTCGAATTGAGGACTCAAATTGTCTCCCGCCACCCGGCAGTGTTCAAATTGATTGACGCCATTGGGTCACCAGATTCATCATGGCATGATAGCGGTGACTGAGACGGTTTTTATGGGAAGTGTCCAGCTCGGCCATGGTACACTGGTGGTCGGGTATGAAAAAAATAGGATCATAACCAAAACCATGATTACCGGCGGGTTTAAAGGAAATTATCCCGGTGCAATACCCGGTCGCCGTTATTACCTGTTCTCCGGAGATGAAGGAAATGACGCAGACATACCGGGCGGTACGCCGTTCAACAGGAAGATGAGCCATCTGCTGAAGAATATAATCAAATCGCTCCTGATAGCTTGTATTATCCCCTCGATAACGGGCCGAATAGATACCGGGTTCCCCGTGCAGCGCATCAATTTCAAGTCCCGAATCATCCGCAATCAGGGGGTATTGCGTAAATTGCGCGTAGTATCGTGCCTTCAACATGGAATTTTCCAGAAAACTCTTTCCGTTTTCTTCGATCTCGGGAGGCATTGTCGTCCACGGTTGAATTGTCCAGCCCAATCCCGGAATATCCGCCATGATTGACTGGTATTCAGCAATCTTGTGGCGGCTGGTGGTAGCCAGAACAATCGGTGTCATTGCTTTGCAATTACCAGTATGGATATATCGTCTTCAAACGGTTTGTTCTGTGTAAAGCGGATAACGTCCTGATAGATCGTCTGGCAGCATTGTTCGGCATTCAGAGCCAGGCAATTTTGGAATACCGCTTCCAGACGCTGGGACGAATAAAGCTCCATCTTGCTATTGGTGGATTCCACCACGCCATCGGTATACAACAATAGTTTGTCGCCTCGGTGAAATGCAATCCGGCTGCTGCCGAATTGGGCGTCTTCGAACAAACCCATCATCATTCCGTTGGAGCGAAGAAATTCTAAGCTTCCGTCCTGACGCAGCAATAAAATAGGGGGGTGGCCGGCATTGGAAAAAACAACCTCATCATCCCGATTATCGATCAATGCTACCCACAGGGTAATGAAATTACCATCCAGATTCTCGATCAATTCTGAATTCAAACGCTTCAGAAGATGATCCGGTTCCCGATTGCCGGCGGCATAAGAGTGGAAAACCATCTTGAACATGGTGGTGATCAGGGAGGAAGAAACCCCGTGCCCTGATACATCCGCAATGACAATCATCATTTCATGTTCTGAAATCTGGTCGACATCAAAAAAATCCCCTCCCAGATGTAACGATGCCTGATACTTGCTGCCGAAGGAAAAATGAGACTGAAAGGGGAACTTTTTGGGGAGAAGATTGATCTGGAGTTTGGAGGCCATCTCTAATTCTTTGGTGATCCGCTCATTGTGCTGAATGATCACTTCATTGGCATCCATCAGCTTATCCAGCGTCTTGATCAGTTTTTCGGATTGCTCATCAAATTTGTCCTTATACTGTTCCGATTCGATCAGAGAATTCTCCAGCTCGTCACAGGTCTCCTGCAAGGTCTGTTCATACTCATAACGCTTTTTAAAATCAATACAATACAAAAGATAGGTTTTCGGATCCAGCTTCCGGTATTGGCTCCACAATACCAAATCCATCGCCTCCAGCTTGAGTAAAAAGGGTTGATCAACCGGATTTTTCAGGATCAGCTCCAGATGCTCCGGTTTTAACCGATCGGCATTCAGAGCTGGATAGAAACGGGCTAAAGCCGGACTAACCCGGATTATCGTCCCGGAAGAATCAAACCGGATCGTGGGGATGGAGTCACCCCGCTCAGGACAATCAGGGATGACAGGGGTTGAGTATTTCAATTTCTGCTTCCGGTTTTTTAATGTAGTCTAAATAAGCTTCAATTTTGTCGGAATAGGAACTAGATAGCTGATTACTGATAAACACATCGGCATAAAACCCGGAGAGCGGAATCACATGCAGCCAGTCTGAACAGGCTTCATAATAGTTTTGATACTTGGGCGGAACCGAGTCGGTAATAACAACCCGCTCCAAAATCTTTTCTTCAACGACTGCATTTTTAATCCGTTGTTCTCCGGTGATCAACAACCCGGTCTTCTTATCCAGGGATGGACTGAACAGACCATGGGTTGAAAAGGCATACACACCTTTAGCGCCGCGTTCTTTCAAGGTCCGTGATATTTCGATCAGCGTACCGCCTGAATCAATGATATCATCGATCAGATAACACCACTTGTTTTCCACATCGCCGATAATGGATACGATTTCTGCCTGACCCTGTTCCGGACGGCGCTTATCCCCAGTACAATAGGAGGTCAGTCCCAGCAGTTTGGAGAAAAAGCGGGCTTTTTTGGCCGCACCGGCATCCGGGGCCACCACCGCCATCTCCGATAAATCATGGTTGAGCTTGGATTTGATATAGAGGGCAAACGATGGAATCGCCGTTATCTCATCAATTGGGCCGTCAAAATGAGCCATCGCCTGCCGTGCATGCAAATCCGTCGTAACGATCCGTTTCAGTTTACTTCCACAGGAATCGATAATCTGATTAAATACCAATTTGGCCGAAAGCGGAACCCGGCTCTCATCCTTCTTGTCCTGCCGCTGATAGGGAATATAGGGGATATAAACGGTGATCGTCCGTGCTCCGGCCCGGTTGGCCGCATCATTCAGGATCAATAATTCTTGAAAATCATTGTTCTTGTCGTTAAAACACTGAAAAACATGGACATCCTTCTCCCGAATATTGGCCCGGATCTGGGCGTAAATCTCCCCATCATTCTGATTCTTGACAAACACCGGCGAGACCTTGATCACATCATCCCTTAATTCCGTGTATACTTTCTTGATTCGTCCACTGCACGCCTCAAAGGTCAAATCTAATTTCTTTTTTAGTTCACAGGTTGTCCGTAACGCAAATTCGCCACCACTCCGACCACTAATTACCACCATATTGTCCAGCTTGATCAAAGCCGTCATATCACGAAAATCCTTTAAATCGTCAATCTGATCTAACATGCCATCCTTCTTGGTTGGTTAGTGATTTATCCCATTATACAAAAAAAACATGGCTGAGTCAAGCTTAAATTTTACTCATAAATTGCTGAATATATTGTGCTGCAATGAGAAAGTAATTCTTGCCGGTCCCGAACGATAAAAAATAATTATATCGAGAAAAAATTCTCTTTTGGGCTTGACAAGCGAGAAAAAAGGTGTATATTTATATCGTGAAAAATTTATCGATAAGGAATTCTCGATAAAAATGATGACTCGATCAGAAAGGATTGATATGGACAAAACCAAAGCCGACTGGA
Organism: Candidatus Delongbacteria bacterium; assembly: GCA_017997825.1. Taxonomy (GTDB): domain Bacteria; phylum JAGOEH01; class JAGOEH01; order JAGOEH01; family JAGOEH01; genus JAGOEH01. The sequence continues at coordinate 12,037 of JAGOEH010000020.1, forward strand.
AGAGGATCAAAACCTGCCCGGAGCCGACCTTGCGTCGATTGCCCACTTACTATCACTATTTAAGAGGGTTGCAGAGTGCCGGTCGGGATGTTGTGTCATGTACCCATATCGCCCAGGCGCTCAAACTCGACCCGACTCAGATTCGGAAAGATCTCCAGGTTACGGGAATTGTAGGAAAACCCAAAGTGGGGTATGAGGTTAATGCGTTGATTCCGGCGATCGAGCTGTTTTTGGGATGGAGGAATATATCGGATGCCTTTTTAGCCGGAGTCGGAAGTATGGGGACCGCCTTATTGAAATATGACCGTTTTCGTGAATATGGCCTGAATATTGTGGCGGCTTTTGATCGGAATTCGGCTAAGATCGGGATGATGATTCAAGACAAGCAGGTCTTGTCGATTGACAAATTGGCGGACTTGGCCCGGCGGATGCATATTCATATTGGAATCATTACGGTCCCGGCTGAATCGGCCCAGGAGGTGGCGGATTTTATGATCGAGGGTGGAATCAATGCGATCTGGAATTTTGCGCCGACCAATCTGATTGTTCCGGATACCGTGATAATTGAGAATGTTCATTTGGCCTCCAGTCTTTCAGTTTTATCCAATAAACTCAAAAACCTTGATCGGATCAAGGTTTAAACCAACGCCGGACCGAGCGGCGTCACGACGATAAAAGGAGAAGTCATGCAGCGTACCATTATGGTCAGGAAGTTTGAACGAGTATGCGAGATACTGGATCGGTATTCTCATGATCCAGCCAAGCTGATTCCTATCCTGCAGGCAGTTCAGGAGGAGTATCGCTATTTGCCGGAGGATGTGATGACATTTGTGGCTACCTCACTGGGATTACCGCCGGCCCGGGTGTTTGGCGTGGCGACCTTTTATGCTCATTTTGCTTTGGAACCCAAGGGAAAATATGTGGTTCGTCTTTGTGATGGAACGGCCTGTCATGTCAAGCAATCCATTCCAATCTTACAGGCCATACGGAAACGGTTGGGTTTACAGGATGGGCAAACTACGACCCCGGACATGCTATTCACGGTTGAAACCGTTTCATGTTTGGGGGCGTGTGGATTAGCGCCGGTTGTGGTCATCAATGAGGATGTCCATGGGCAGATGAATCCGGATAAGGCGCTGGAGCTGATCAATCAAATCATTGCCAATGAGGAGAAGAAATGAAGACCACTCAACCTAATTTAAAAACCATCGGTGAAGATTTTCAGCGATCCCTGCAGCCTTATAAACGCCGGATCGTGATTTGTGCCGGCACCGGCTGTGTCGCCAATGGTTCATTGAAGGTTTTTGATGCGTTTGTAAAATCGTTGAAAGATGCCGGACTGGATGTGGGGGTGGATCTGCATCATGAGTCCCATGATGAGAAACCGAAGGGTGAATCGACCTTTGTATCGCGGAGCGGCTGTCAAGGTTTCTGCCAGATGGGGCCGCTGGTCACCATTCTTCCGGATGATATTCTCTATACCCGGGTTAAAGCGGACGATGTAGCGGAGATCGTTCAGACTACCCTGATCCGGCATGAGGTGGTGGAACGCTTGTTATACGTTGATCCTTCCAGCAACCGGCATTGCCGGAATACCCATGATATTACCTTTTACCGGCGTCAATCCCGAACAGTGCTGAAAGAATGCGGGATGATCGACCCGGATAATATTCAGGAATATATAGCCCATGGTGGGTATAGTGGAGCTCAAAAGGCCTATCAGGAGATGACTCCCAAAGCGGTATGTGAAGAGATTATGGCATCGGGATTGCGCGGCCGCGGCGGCGGAGGATTTCCGACCGGAAGGAAATGGGAATTGACCCGGATCCAGGATTCATCCAAAAAATATGTGATCTGCAACGGCGATGAGGGCGATCCGGGAGCCTTTATGGATCGCAGTGTGATGGAAGGCAATCCGCATTCGGTCCTGGAGGGGATGATGATTGCCGCCCGCGGAATTGGGGCTGATGAAGGATATCTTTATGTGCGGGCTGAGTATCCGCTGGCTGTGAAACGGATCAGATCCGCGGTTGCAGCGGCCGAATCCATGGGGATCCTGGGAGATAATTTATTCGGTACCGGTCATTCGCTGAAACTGCATGTTATGGAAGGCGCCGGAGCCTTTGTTTGCGGCGAAGAAACCGCCCTGATGAGTTCCATCGAGGGCAAGCGGGGAATGCCCAATCCCAAACCGCCCTTTCCGGCTCAGAGCGGATTGTGGGGTAAGCCGACCGTTATCAATAATGTGGAGACCCTGGCTTCTGTCCCCATGATTATCCGTGAAAGCGCTCAAAAATACAGACAGGTCGGCACTGAAACATCTCCAGGTACCAAAACCTTTGCCGTAACAGGGCATGTGGCCAATACCGGTTTGATCGAGGTCCCCTTCGGAACTACCCTTCGTGAAATTGTGTACAACATCGGAGGCGGAGTCTGTGATGATCAGGGGAATGTCACCGGTGACGGATTCAAGGCTGTTCAGATCGGCGGTCCCTCGGGCGGATGCCTGACCGAGGATCACCTGGATCTCCCACTCGATTTTGATTCCCTAAAAACGGTCGGTGCCATGGTTGGATCGGGCGGTTTGGTTGTCATGAATAAGCAAACCTGTATGATCCAGGTAGCCCGCTATTTTATGCAGTTCACCCAGAACGAGTCCTGCGGAAAATGCGTATTGTGCCGGGAAGGAACCAAACAGTTGCTGGCTTTACTGGATGACATCATTGAAGGACGGGCCGATCAGACAACCCTCGATAATCTGGAAACCCTGGCTAGAGCCGTTCAGAAAGGCTCTTTGTGTGGCTTGGGAAAAACCGCTCCCAATCCGGTTCTTTCAACCCTGACTCACTTCCGGGCTGAGTATGAAGCCCATGTTTTCCAGAAACGATGCGCGACCGGACGCTGTGCCAAACTGACGGTCTACCGGATCGATCCGGATAAATGTAAAGGTTGTACGGTTTGTGCCCGTCAGTGTCCGGTCCAGGCTATTCAGGGGGAACGTAAACAACCGCATCGCATTGACCCTGAGCTCTGTATCAAATGCGGGGCCTGTATTAAAGCCTGTAAATTCAATGCAATCATAGGAGCTTGAACATGATGAGCAAAACCAATACCATTACCATCGACAATAAAACCGTGCCCATTAACGGGGAACGCAATCTGTTGGAGGTTATCCGAAAGGCGGATATCGAGATTCCGACCTTCTGCTATCATTCGGAACTCAGTATTTATGGCGCCTGCCGTCTATGTTTGGTCGAAGTGGAAGGTCGGGGCCTGATGGCATCCTGTTCGACTCCACCTGAACCCGGAATGAAGATCCGGACTACAACCAATGAGATTCGTGAAATCCGCAAAATCGCCGTGGAATTGTTGTTGGCCAATCATGACCAGAGTTGTCCAACCTGTGGCCGGAGTGCTACCTGTAAACTGCAGGATCTGGCCCGCCGCCTTGGAATTACCGAAGTCAGATTCAAACCGGCCTGGCAGAAACAGAAACTGGATCAGTCCACCCCTTCCCTGATTCGCGATCCAAACAAGTGTATTCTGTGCGGGGATTGTGTCCGGGTTTGCAGTGAGATTCAGGGTATCGGTGCTATCGATTTTGCCTATCGCGGCGCTCAGATCCAGGTGTTGCCGGCTTTCAACAAGGATCTTTCCAAAGTCGAATGCGTTTACTGTGGTCAGTGTGCCGCTGTCTGCCCGACTGGGGCTATTACTCCCCGTTCGGAAGTCGAGGGAGTCTGGAATGCTATCAATAATCCTAAAAAAGTGGTGGTCGCCCAGATCGCTCCGGCTGTGCGGGTTGCCTTGGGTGAAATGTTCGGTGAAACCCCCGGATCGGTCAGCATCGGTAAAATTGTCTCGGCACTCAAACAGATTGGATTCGATAAAGTCTATGATACCTCTTTTGCGGCTGATCTGACCGTCATTGAGGAAGCCAATGAGTTCATTCGACGTAAAACCGCCGGTGAAAAATTACCCCAATTCACCTCCTGCTGCCCGGCCTGGATCAAATTTGCCGAACAATACTATCCCAGCCTGCTGCCCAATCTTTCATCCTGTAAATCTCCCCAACAGATGTTCGGTTCTCTGGTTAAGGAAATGCTGCCGGAAAAACTCAATACCACAAAAGAAAACCTGGTTGTCGTTTCCATTATGCCTTGTACCGCCAAGAAATTTGAAGCCCAGCGGCCGGAATTTACCCATGATGGAATCCGTGAAGTGGATTACGTCCTTACGACCCAGGAATTGGGCCGAATGATCCAGGAAGCCGGCATCAAATTCAACAAATGTTTGCCGGAATCACTTGACCTTCCCTTCGGTTTCAAAACCGGGGCCGGCGTTATCTTTGGAACCTCCGGAGGAGTGACGGAAGCCGTGCTGCGTTACGCCTCTGAAAAGCTGACCGGAATCAAGTCCGATAACTATGATTATGAAGATATCCGGGGTCATGACGGAATCCGGACTACAAAGGTCAATCTGAATGGAATTGAACTGAAACTGGCGGTAGTTCATAGTCTTAAAAATGCCCGCTATATGGCGGAACAGGTCAAAAATGGACAGTGTGAGTATGATCTGATCGAAATCATGGCATGTCCGGGAGGCTGCGTATCCGGCGCCGGTCAACCGATTGTCGTCGACGCCGAAGCTAAAAAAATGCGGAGTCAGGGACTGTATGAGGCGGACAAAATGCTTCAGGTCCATAAATCCCAGGAAAACCCTTATGTTACTGAATGCTACAACCAGAAACTGGGCGAAGCCAATAGCCCCTGCGCCCATCATTTGCTGCATACCCAGTATCAGAGCCGACGACGTATCACTGAAGATGGACTGCCGCTGGTTACAGGAACCGATGAAAACAAACTCGATGTGGCTGTTTGTGTCGGTACCAATTGCTACCTGAAGGGTTCTCAGGATATCTTGCATGCCCTGATTCATTATATCGAAGAACGGCAGCTTCAGGATGTGGTCGATGTCAAAGCTACCTTCTGCTTTGAACGATGCAGCCGTGGTCCTACCGTCAGCATCGGAGACAGTATCATGGAAAAGTGTACCTATGAAAAGGCCTGTGAGGTTCTGAATGCCGAATTGGCCAAACTGAAAAAGTAGTGTTCCCTCCCCCAAAAACCTTCCCGTTCCCGATGGGGACGGGAAGGTTTTTATTAATTCCAAACTGATAATCATCCTCTTGTTTCGACTTGACAAATATAATTTTTTGCTGTAATCTGTAAAAGGGTTTCGATTGTTTCAATGAACTCATTCAGAAATAATGATTTGCTCAGCAATGCAAGCCATCAGGATGATGTGGAGCTATTGCGCTGTCAATTTCGGGATCAGCTTGGGTTGTTAAACCGGATGGTAATGGATCGGACAGCTGAATGAATGGGATTACAGAGGATTAATTTGGTAATTGGAAAGGAAGGAGAGATTCAATGCGCTATGTTCGGGTGGATGATGCACGTCGATTTACGGAGCAGGTTTTTTGCGGATTGGGTGTCTCCACTCAGGATGCGGTGCGATGTGCCGATATTCTGATTGCTTCCGATTTACGAGGGATAGAATCTCATGGGATTGGCCGCTTGAAGATGTATTATGACCGGATACGCCAGGGAATTCAGCATGCCGTTACCGATATCGAGGTGGTCCGGGATCGCGCCGCGGTTGGGGTGTGGGATGGCCGGCACGGGATGGGACAGATTATTGCTTATCGTGCCATGGATAAGGCAATTCAAAAGGCTTCTCAGTATGGATTGGGGGCGATTGCCGTCCGCAATTCTACTCATTTCGGCATTTGCGGATATTATGCCCAGATGGCCATCGATCGGGATATGATCGGGTTGATTGTCACCAATGCCCGTCCATCTGTCGCACCTTTGTTTGGGGTGACTCCGCTGCTGGGAACCAATCCGATCTGTTTCGGCGCCCCTTCCGATATGGAATACCCTTTCTTGTTCGACGCCGCAACCTCGATCACCCAACGAGGAAAAATCGAACAACTGGAGCGAGAAGAACTGCCTACTCCAGCCGGTTGGGCGATTGACTATCAAGGTATGGACTGTACCGATACCTCCAAACTGCTACGGGATCTTTTAACCCAACAGGCTGCCTTTCTGGCTCTTGGAGGGAACAGCGAATCAATGGGTGGACATAAAGGCTATGGTCTCTCCACTATGGTGGAAATTCTATCCGCCGCCCTGCAACGCGGATCCTTCCTAACCGGATTGATGGGTCCCGAGAGCGGAATTCCGAAACCTTATTGCCTGGGACATTTCTTCCTGGCTGTCAATATTGATTTTTTTGAAGATGTTCCGATTTTTAAAAAAACAGTCGGTGATATTCTTCGCGCCTTGAAGAACGCCCAACCCATTCCGGGGAATCCCCCGATTCGGGTTGCCGGCGAAAAAGAATTCAACTCCACCCGGAAAATAAAGCGGGAAGGGATTCCTGTAACGCCTAAACTGGATCATAATCTGAAATCCATGGCACAGACCCTCGGGATTACTGAACTCTAAATCATTTTGACTACTTGTTCCTTTTCATCATTTTCCTGACTGATCCTTATATCGTGGTATTGATCAGGATCTGATATTCAATAATACCAACTATCCAGTCCTTTATCGGTTCATCCTGATTGTGTAACAATTCTCCAGCGGATTTGTTTCAGCGTTCCACAAAATATCAGATTAGGCTTCCATTTCCGATATAATTATGGGGGGAATCAGATTGATATCATTTCGGGATCTTTGAATCGGGTCAAGAGAAAAAAAACGATAGAGAGATGATTTATGTCCAAAAGAGGGATCGGAAAAAAGGTTTATCTCAACCAATCCTTATCAATAGTGGATTTAAGGGCCTCTACCAAAAAAGACTGATATTGATAATTACGACTTTTGACGAATTGACACCACCATCCGGATGTATTATTATGAGCGTACTTGCTTTTCCCTCTGAATCCGCCGTTATCCTGTTGAGAATGGTAGTCTCAGCAGGGTAACGGTTTTTTTTTGGGGCCGATCCTGAAACATTGTCTTGATATTTACGTATTTATAGTTTATAATATAGAATATGAAGTGTTTGTAGTGGAACGCCATAAGCTCTTTGGTCAGTGGTGCAGACCGGTTATAATTAATCGGCTGGTGATGAGATATGAACAGGGTGAACCTTTTAAATGTGGATTGAGATGAGATGAATCGTTTGGAATTTATTTTGATGATAGGGGTTTTTCTATTTTCCGGTTCGCTGATCGCGGATTCATTATCGATTCCATGCGATAACTTTTCAATCCGTCAGGGGATGTCCCATAATGATGTTCTGAGTATTTTTCAGGATAGCCGGGGTTTTTTGTGGATTGGGACCGAGGAGGGGTTGAATCGCTATGACGGATATTCATTCAAGGTTTTCACCCATCAGAAGAATGATACCAATTCATTGCCTGGTAATTATGTTTCCTCGATTTGTGAGGATGGGAAGGGACGATTATGGGTGCTTTCCAGCACCATCGGTTTGTCCCGCTACCATCCCGAACAGGAATCCTTTGATCGGTTTAGGCCTCATCCTGATGATACGGCCGGTTTTTCCATCCAGACTATCAATCAGATCACCTGGTTATCCTCGGCCCGGGATTTGATCTGGATCTCAACCAATGGGCAAGGGATGTACCATTTAAATACCGAAACCGGACGGATACGTCGTTGTTGGCATAATCCGGACAGCGCCGGTCAATTGAGTAATTATATGATGCCGGTTTATCAGACGCAGTCCGGATCAATATGGATCGGTTCGGCGAATGGGTTGATTCGGTATAGTCCGGAACTGGTTCGGAGTGAAGTATATAATCCTGATCCCCATTCCAAAGTCTTCAGTGATAATGTGATCCGAGAAATCTATGAAACGCCGGGAATGGAAGGCATTCTATGGCTAGGTACCAGCAGTGGCGGGCTACTTCGATTTGATATGCGGGACCATAGTTTTAAACGCTATCGGCACCGATCGCATGATCCCTATTCGCTGCCCCATAACCGGGTCCAGTCGATCTTGGCCTGTCCCGATGATCCGAAGTGTCTGATCATCGGCACCAACGGTGGGTTGTGCCGTTTTGATCCGGTAAAAGAAACCTTTACTCCCTGTGTATTTCAGTATCTGGATAAAAAGACCCGGCATAGCAATATGGTGACCAGAATCTATCAGGACCATTCCGGGATCTACTGGTTTGGAGTGACCTGGGACGGATTGAATAAATTGAATTCCAATCACCGTTTTATTCATTTTCATCGAATCAGGGATCCCCAGAATGAGTTTTATGGTTCATTTGCCAATTATGTTTCTACGTTTTGGGAGGATGATGCGGGTAAACTCTGGATTGGAACCGGTGGATGCGGTGTTTATCGTTACGACACTCATAGCGGGGAATCGGAACCCTTGGTGATTCCTTTTCAGACTCGCGATCTGTATGATATGCTGATCAATGATATTTTTGCATCCCCTGACTCTCAGAATGTCTGGATTGTTACTCCGAGGAACGTTACCCGCTATAATCGGCCGACCCGAAAATTCCGGCAGTATCCGGGGTTAACTCCCTCGGTTAGTCACGGTACGATGTATGCCGGTCTTCATGATTCCTCAAACCGTCTATGGATTGCCGGAATGATGGGACTCAATCGGCTTGATACCGTGAATGGAAAATGGAATCATATTCCTTACCATCGCAAATCCCATCAGATCGAACAAGACAGCTCCGCTTTTTTTGTGATGGAGGACCAGCGGGGCCGGATTTGGGTCGGAGCCGAGATGGGATTATTCCGGCTGGAAGAATCTTCACAAACACTACAGCCCTATTCCAGTCCGCCCGGAAGCCCAATCCGGTTGGACTCAAGTATGGTGATCATCGTGGTTCAGGATCAGGGACCCGGATTGTGGGTCGGAACACATCTGGGACCGGTTCACCTGATCAATCCCGATGATTCTTCTAAAACCGAGTACTGCCCGATCGATCCCCAAATGGGTAATTTTGAAATCCGGGGCATCTGTTTGGATGAGCAGGGATACGTTTGGATGAACACCAAAACCGATCTGATGCGTTATGATCCGTTGAATAAAACTATTCTGTCCCTGGATGCTTCATCCGGACAGGTCATTGAGGAATTTCTGTTACAGACTTGCTTGAAATCCGAAGACGGCAGAATCTGGATGGGGGGAGCCAATGGTTTTATTTCATTTTTGCCCTCCGACATTAAGCGAAACCAGCATGCCCCCATCGTGATGACTCAGCTTTATATCGACGGTAAACCGGTCGCTGTCGGACAACAGCCGTTTTTGCCGGTGACACTCAATGAATTATCAGATCTTGTTTTACCCTATAGTCTTCGTGATTTCAGTCTGGAAATGGCCTGTCTTGATTTTAGCTATCCCCTTAAAAACCAATTCGCCTGGAAATTGGAGCAATCCGATCAGGATTGGAATTATGCCGGGTATTCAAATCGGATCGATTTTCTGGATTTGTCTCCAGGCCGATACAAATTGCTGATAAAAGCCGCCAACAGTACCGGAACCTGGAATGAAAAACCCCGGGTATTCTTGTTCACCATCCGTCGTCCCTTCTGGAACTCCTGGCTTTTTTATCTGACGATTTGCATGGTGCTCTCCCTGGCTTCCTTTTCCGGTTTTAGAATCTACAAATATTACTATCGCTTGAAAATATCGATCGATCAGCCTGATTTGGAACACTTTTTCAATCATTTTTCCATCACTCAGCGGGAACAGGAGATTCTTCTTCTGGTCATGCAGGGAAAGACCAATCAGGAGATTGAAAATGAGCTTTTCATATCATTGAAGACCGTAAAAACCCATTTATATAATGTATTTCGAAAACTGAAGGTCAATAACCGGCTTCAATTGATCAACTGCATCAAAGAATACCCTTACCGCCATAACGGTCAATCTCAATACTGAAAAATCCTGCTATTGTCAAATCCGGTTCGGTTATTACCAGTCAATGGATCATCGACGGATAATTTTTTCAATGGGATGGTTTTTGTATTGAAAATGGGTTGCAAAAAATTTGGATAATGCTTATCAATGGGAATGGTGATTTCAATCGGATCATTGATTATCTGGACTATCCGGCTATGATGAATCCGGGGTTGAGAATCGGATCCGGGAAGAAATCGGAAGAAGGAGTCGATTATGAACATCAATCAGATCGCTGATCAGATTGTATATACCAACAAGGCGCGTTGCCGGGATTGCTACCGATGTGTCAGGGTATGTCCCGTCAAGGCTATTCGTATGCATCACGGACAGGCTTATGTGGTCAGTGAGCGCTGTATTGCCTGCGGAACCTGTATTCGGGAGTGCCCTCAGGAGGCCAAAAGCTTCCGAAATGATATTTCCAAAGCGGTTAATCTCTTGTCGGAAGGGGGAATTACCGCTGTTTCTTTGGCCCCGTCGTTTTCTTCGGCTTATACGACCTGGGAGCGATTTCGGATACCATCGGCTTTGCGGAAACTGGGATTTGGTTATATTGCTGAAACGGCCGTTGGGGCTTATTATTCGGCCCGGGAGACGGCGGCGGCATGGAATGAGAAATCGAATCGAACGATGATCGGCAGTGCCTGCCCGGCCGTTGTCCGTTATATCCAGTCCTATCGACCCGATCTGGTTTCCTTGTTGGCTCCGGTCTATTCACCCATGTTGGTTCATGCTCAGCTTATCAGGGAAAAACTGGGATCATCCGCTAAAATTGTCTTTATCGGGCCCTGTGTTGCCAAAAAGGCTGAGGCGGAGGATCCTTCCAATCATGGTCTGGTGGATTGTGTATTAACTTTCAAGGAACTGAATGAATGGCTCGATATCAAGGGTATTCGTTTAGAAAGCTGCGAGGAGAGCCAGTTTGACGATTATCCGGCCGGGTATGCCCGATACTATCCTTTGGTCGGTGGATTGGCTAAAACCGCAGCCTTGCATACCGATTTGCTGGAAGAGACGATTATCGGTGTCAGCGGATTTCAGGATATCGCCCAGGCTTTAGATGACTGTACAGAAAGTGATCGGCCGGTCTTTATCGAACCGCTTTTCTGTAGTCAGGGGTGCATTAATGGTCCAGCCATGCCGCGTCACCCTGAACCATTCACCCGCCGCCGGGAGATTCTGGAGTATGCTTCCCAGCCTACCGTTACACCTCAAGAAGAACCGCCCACCCAGCGGTTCTATAAACTTTATTCGTCCGTTCCGCTCCCCGGTCAGGTTCACTACTCAGAGGAGGATATCCGGAGGGTTCTGGAGGAAATCGGACAACAGAAACCGGAAGATCAGCTTAATTGCGGATCATGCGGTTATGCTTCCTGCCGGGAACGGGCTATTGCGGTACTGAATAAAATGGCTGAACCGGAAATGTGCATTCCTTTCATGCGTCGTCAAGCTGAAAAACGAACCGACCGCATTATTGAAACCAGCCCTAACGGAATCGTAATTCTGGATGAACAATTGCATATCATCAGCATGAATCCGGCTTTTCGAAAATACTTCATGTGTTCGGAAGCAATTGCCGGAAAACCCATATCCTATCTGATCGATCCGGATCCCTTTGAACGTTTGTCATCCGGTGAAGAGTCCATGGTGGAAATGACCATGCGCTATGAACAGTATCATCTGATCTGCCATCAGATTATGTATCCGCTACGGGAAGAAAAACAGTATGTGGGGATCTTCATGAACATCACCAATCTGACGGTCAATCAAGAAAAACTGGATCAATTGAGGTCGCAGACGGTTACCAAAGCCCGGGAGCTTTTAGAGCACCAGATCCAGATGGCTCAGAAACTGGCTTCATTTTTAGGAGAACAGACCGCCAAAGGCGAAGAGTTGGTTGATAATCTGGTCCAGATGGCGGATGAGAAAAAGAATCCTCCGGCGAATCGAAAGAATGATGGACTATGGGATATATACACGTCGAAATCGTAACCGCTCAATCCTGTAAGCGGATCGGGAGTTTATGCGGAGATGTGGTCGCTTCCGATCGTAATATGTATTCGACCACCTTAGTCGTCAGTGATGGGTTGGGATCCGGAGTCAAAGCCAATATTGCCGCCAGCATGGGAGTCGCCCGGTTTTTACGTCTGATTCAGAGCGGTTTTTCCCTCCGGCAGGCCTTTGTCCACTTGGTCAAAACCATGCAGGATTCCCGCGGAACGGATTTGCCGTACGCAGTATTCACGGTTGTCAATATACTCAACGATGGTATAGCGACTATCCTGTCTTATGAAATGCCTCCTCCGATCCTGATCAGTCGGCAGAGCGCCAGTGTGCTTCAACAGCGGGTTATCAGCAGTGATGCGCTCTTGATCAATGAAAGCCATTGCCAGCTTGAACCCGGGGAGGGGATCCTGGTGATCAGTGACGGCATCAGTATGGCTGGATTGGGAGTCAGCCTGCATGAAGGCTGGGGTATGAAAGAGATTGTCCGGTTTATCAATCACCAGTTGAATCTGGCATCACCCCTGCAGCATTTACCCCATGCCGTTCATCAGAAAGCCCGGGAGTTGTGGAACACCATCCGGGGTGATGATTGCACAGCCACCCTGGCTTTGTGCCGCTGGGGAAAAAGGCTGATTCTGCTGACTGGGCCTCCTCAATCGCCATCCCAGGATGAGGCCTGGGTCAAACGATTTATGAAGACGACCGATCAGCGGGTCGTCTGCGGCGCCACCACCGCCAAAATAGTGGCCCGTCATACCGGCCGGCCGTTACGTGTCGAACAGGATTCCCAAAGTGCAATCTCACCTCCCCGATATTATCTGGAGGGGATTGATCTGGTTACCGAGGGCGCTATCACCCTCAATCAGGTCTATAATATTTGGGATGAAGATCCGGATACCCTGGAAAAAATCAGTGGAGTGACCGAACTCTTCCACTGTTTAAAACAAGCCGATTATATCACGTTTGTAGTCGGCACCGCTTTCAATCCTGCCGGCGATCATATCAGTTTCTGCCAGATGGGGATTGCCCGCAGGACCCGCATCGTTGAAATGCTGGCCGAAAAGATGCGTCACGACGGCAAGCTGGTGGTCATCGAAAAATATTAATACTCCTCGATTTCAGGATGAGGATCTCAGAATACGACCGGTCATTGAACCGGTATGATCACCATTCAGAATTGCCGGAGTTCCGTTGACCAGTACATCCCTGATCCCGATCGGATACTGATGGGGATTGACAAAGGTTGCCTGATCGATCACCGTGCCCGGATTGAAGATCACCAGATCGGCATAATAGCCCGGCAGGATTCGACCCCGCTGTTTCAATCCCAGTTTATCCGCCGGCATAGCGGTCATCTTGGTGATGGCCGTTTCCAGTTTCATGATCGGTATTTCCCGAACATAACGGCCTAAAACCCGCGGAAATGTTCCATAATACCGGGGATGGGGCTTGCCTCGGCTCAAACTGCCATACGGAGCGGCAACGGTTCCGTCTGAGCCGACCATCACCAGCGGATGAGCCAGGATCTTCTGCAGATTGTCTTCACTCATGGCAAATCCAACAATATCGGTCCGGATTTCTTCTTCGATCAGCATATTGCGAATGAATTCGTCCCCGCTGATTTTATAAAATTCGGCTCCATCTTGAATCGATTGGCCCTCCCAAATCTTGTTCTTGTCAAGATGGCAGGAACTGATGACTAGATTCTTCCAGCCCCCAATCTGCTTTTCCTTATATAATAAATGTTTTTTAATCTCGGCATAGGTCGAATCATTTTTTAAGCGGTTAACAATCTCGTTACGTTCTCCCTGGCGGGCCCATAATGGAATAAAGGCGCTCAGGCCGGTTCCATAGGCAATGTAGGGATAACGGTCAGCCAGAACCGGCAGACCGGATTGCACCGCATCCGAAATCATTGTCAGAACCTTATCCGCTTTGTGCCAGTGCTCGGGATAACAGGTTTTTAAATGGGAGATTTCAGTCGAAACATCGGCTTCACGGCAGATCCGGATGGCCTCTTCGACGGCCTCCTCCAACCGGATATCTTCGCTTCGCATGTGAGTGGCATAGATACCATGGCGGGTCGCTACCACTCGGCACAACTCAATCAGCTCTTCGGTGTCGGCATAGCTGCCCGGAGCATATTCCAACCCGGTCGATAATCCCAGACTGCCGGCTTCCATTGACTCATCCAGCAGTTTTTTCATGCTTTTCATCTGGTCCGGAGTTGGCTTGACATCGTTTTTACCCACCCCGACCGATCGCAAATCGCCATGTCCGGTAAAGGTGGCATAGTTGAGCGCAATTTTGTTTTCCTCCAGGGCATGAAGAAATCCCGCCGCATCATCCCATTGCGCTTTGATTCCGTAGTGCTCATTCAACTCCTTCATCCTCCGGAGCGCATCCTCTTTTATCATTGGAAATGGTGATGATCCGCAGTTACCCGATACATCGGTGGTCACTCCCTGGCGGATTTTGCTTTCACCCTTGGGGTTGATCAGCAATTCCACGTCGGTATGGGAATGGATATCGATGAATCCGGGAGACACCGCCATACCTTCCGCATCGATCACAACATCCGCCGACGCCTCAGCCAGATTGTCCAAAACCGATATTCTATCATCTTGAATTCCAATATCCTTCTTGAATGGTGCTTGTCCTGAACCATCATAAACCATTCCGTTGCGGATAATGACATTAAAACGCGGTTTAGCCGACATTCCTAACATAAGACCTGCTCCTGTCATAAGACCGTACTGAACAAACCGACGACGTGAGATTTTATTCGACATAATCTGCTCCGGTTAGGATTGATGGATACTGTATGAATGTGATTCTGATTATGATACAAAAAAAGGATAAAGTCAAGAGCGAAATTGCGGGGCAGGTGTTATTTTGTGAATCAGGCTATAAAACGCAAAAAAGGAGCATACCAGAGTGGGTATGCTCCTTAAATCCGATCAGCCATATATTAGGGGTGGCTGTGGATAGGGTATGCGGAAGTGTTTTCCAGCATCGCGATAGCGATACGGTAATTGTACAGATTGGTGATCAGGGTGATCTGGGAATTGATCAGTGTAACCTGGGCATCCAGCAAATCCAGATAATCTCCGGCTCCCAGCGTATACTTTTCCTCGGCCAACTGATGCTCTTTGAGAGCGGTTTCATAATTGATCCGGCTGACTCTGATTTTTTCCTGAGATTCCGTTAGCGACAGATAGGCGCTTTTAATACTTTGGATAAGTGAAAGCTCCATTTTGGACTGAGTTTCTTTAGCGATCTGGTAATCGATCGATTTGTTTTTCATGGAAAGTTCCCGGTTGAATCCATCGAACAGGGTCCAGTTTAGGCTGACTCCGATTCGCTGACTATAATCGGTACTGAAATAATCTTTGACTTTATCGAAATCCTGATTTCCCCAGCTATGGCTGAATCCCAGGTTGATGCTGGGCAGATATCGGCTGTATCCGGCCGATTTGATGAGCTTGGTGTAGCGGGTGTTCTGCCGGTAATAGTTCAGGCCGGGGTGGTTTTCCTGGGCGTATTTAACCAGATCATAATAGTTGAGCTGAACATAATTGGTATCCAGGTAATCCTCCAGCTCCAGGGGGGTGTCCGGGGAGCGGCCCATGGTTTCATTGAGTTTGCCCAGGGCCGTCTGGTAAGATTTGACGTTGGTGATGGAATCCAGTTTGGCTTTGCCTACCAGGCCCTGCTGCTTGGTCAGATCGATT
>JAGOEH010000021.1 GCA_017997825.1 Candidatus Delongbacteria bacterium
CGACTGCACTGGTATCCGAAAAAAGGGGCTTTCCGCGCGGGAAGGGTTGAAGGTAATCAGTGGGATGATGACAGTATCGGCACTTATTCGGTCGCGATGGGATACAATGTTCAAGCCTCGAATACGGGTTCTATAGCAATGGGATATAATACTCAAGCCTCGGGGTTTTCTTCCATTGCGATGGGACTCCATTCTCAAGCCTCGGGAAATTATTCCACCGCAATAGGAACCAATGTTCAAGCCTCGGGGGAATCTTCCACTGCAATGGGTGTTCAAACTCTAGCCTCGGGATATTCTTCCACCGCAATGGGACACCAATCTATAGCCTCAGGACAGACTTCCACCGCGATGGGACTCCATTCTCAAGCCTCGGGAAATCATTCCATAGCAATGGGATATAATGCTCAATCCTCCAATACGGGTTCTATGGCGACGGGATATAATACTCACGCAAGTGGTTCGTTCGCTATTGCGATGGGATACAATACTAAAGCCTCGGGAAATTATTCCACCGCGATGGGAGATAGCAGTCAAGCCTCAGGGGCTTATTCCACAGCAATAGGATTTCGTTCCATAGCCAGCGGATACTCAAGTTACGCCATCGGTTCCAGGGCCAATACCAATAACAAGTTTGGAGCAATGGTCATCACCGACGATTATGACAACGGTCATGTAACAACGATGGCATCTACCGACTATGAATTGACCATGCGCTTTTGCGGCGGATACCGTCTGTTTACCAATTCCACTCACAGCACCGGGGTCTATATGAATGCCGGAGAAAGTGGCTGGAGCAACTACTGCGATCGCAACAAAAAGGAAAATTTTAAAGCCATCGATAATGAAACCCTGCTAGACCAGCTCCGGGGCATTCCGGTGACCCGCTGGAATTACAAAGGCAACCCTAATATCGACTATATCGGGCCAATGGCCCAGGATTTTTATGCCGCCTTCCACCTAGGCGGAGAGGACAGCCTCGGCATCAACTCAATCTGCATCGACGGCGTCACCCTGGCGGGAGTCAAAGCCTTGGAGGAACGCACCCACACCATGAAATCGGAAATCGATTCGCTCACGGCTGAGAACCAACAGATCAAATCCGCTTTCAGCACCATTCAGGCTGAGAACCAGCAAACAAAAACCGCTTTCAGCACCATTCAGGCTGAATTGATGAACCTTACGGGCGAGTATAAAAAAGTCATGCTGGAAAACCATCAACTCTCCGCCCGAATCGATCAATTGATGCGGAACAACCGGGAATTAAAAAACCAAATAGATCGGGATAACCGGGAGTTGAAAGCCCAACTGGCCCGGATGACTGAAACTCTGGACCGCCTGGCTGCCCGGGAAGAAACGATTGAACCCGCTTCCCCATCCGCATCGGCCGTCAGTCATTCGGCTTATCATCCCGAACGGGTCACAACCATTCTTCCATAGCTCGCACATCGGTCAAACCAATCTCTTAAATACTCTCATTTCCCCATGGCAAGATCGAGATCTCCACTCAATAATCCGCATTCAATCCGTGATTTATTTCCTCATTAAAAATATTTTGACAATCATTAGTATTTGACGTATATTCAATATATAGATAGAATTGATAATCGCTTGCGACCTTGCAACCTGGTATCCTCTCCAAATTCGATATAGTATCGATGCCGTTTAAATAAGGGTTTGATCAGTTACTTGTTTAGGCCATTGAATGAGCCGGATCGCATTAAAGAGCCATCCATTGCAAACAGCCCTTCCAACGAAGAAGATCACCATAATGGTTTCTGATACAGCGAGATTAGTCGTATGCTTATTCGACCGGTCCGATTTTGATACCCGATACCATAAGCGGCCAAAAAACCATGAATGTCATGGGATAACGATATAGACTAATCAAAGAGAAAAGGAGACATATAATGAGAACAATAACGATTGTTCAAACATTAATTGTCCTATCGTTGACGGTATCCGCCCAAAACATTACCAACACGCTCGGAACCGGGGGGGATTACATCATCCGGGACGCCGCCAACCTGTATCTGACCTTCAAACAATCGACCGGATTGATGGGTCTGGGTGCCGGTGTAATCACACCCCGAACACAACTGGAGATCGGCGGAACTGAAGGGCTGCTGGTAACAGGAACATACACTTCAGGAACCCCATTGAATTTAGGCGCCGGGACCCGATTGCACTGGTATCCGAAAAAAGCGGCTTTCCGTGCAGGAGGGATTGAAGGTAATCAGTGGGATGACGACAGTATCGGCATTTACTCGGCAGCAATGGGATATAATACTCGAGCCTTTGGTGATTTTTCTACCGCCATGGGATACAATACTCAAGCCTCGGGATATTCTTCCACCGCGATGGGCCTACAAACAAATGCCTCGGGATATTCTTCCACCGCGATGGGATTTGTTACTCAAGCCTTTGGTGATTTTTCCACCGCTATGGGATACCAAACTCAAGCCTCGGGGTATTATTCCACTGCGATGGGATATGGTACTGAAGCCTTGGGGAATTATTCCACTGCGATGGGAAATTTTACATTAGCATCAGGAAATTTCTCGATAGCGATGGGAATTCAAGATACTGCCAGTGGAATAGTATCGGTAGCTATCGGTACCAAGGCCAATACCCAAAATCACACCGGAGCAATGGTCTTCACCGATTATTCCGGAAATTCAGTAACCACTTCTGCCGATGCAGACAATCAACTGACCATGCGCTTCACGGGTGGGTATCGTTTCTTCACCAATATAATACATACCACTGGTGCTTACATGGATCCCGGAACCAGTGGGTGGACTAACTACTGCGATCGCAACAAAAAGGAGAATTTCAAAGCCATCGATAACGAAGACCTGCTGTATAAGCTCCGGGGCATTCCGGTGACCCGCTGGAATTACAAAGGCAACCCTAATATCGACTATATCGGGCCGATGGCCCAGGATTTTTATGCCGTCTTCCACCTGGGCGGAGAGGACAGCCTCGGCATCAACTCAATCTGCATCGACGGCGTCACCCTGGCGGGAGTCAAAGCCTTGGAGGAACGCACCCGCATCATGAAATCGGAAATTGATTCCCTCACGACTGAGAACCGTCAGATAAAAACCGCTTTCAGCGTCATCCAGACTGAAGTGAAGAATCTCACTGGCGAGAATAATAAAATCAGACATGAAAACCATCAACTCTCCGGCCGAATCGATCAACTGGCCCGTGACAACCAGGAATTAAAAAACCAAATAGATCGGGATAACCGGGAGTTGAAAGCCCAACTGGCCCGAGTCACTGAGGCTCTGGACCGCCTGACCGCCCGGGAAGAAACGACTGAACCCGCTTCCCCATCCGCATCGGCCGTCAGTCCTTTGTCCGGTCATCCCGAGCAGGTCACAACCATTCTTCCATAGCCCGCTCATCCATCAAATAGTTTCGATTGAGCTTTGTTCTACATAGTCATAAACGGCTGTATATAAATGCCTGTTTCCGCAGGTTTATGCTTGACATCCTCAATCTGTTTTATTATGATATCCCGGATTCATTCTTCATCTTTCGTGATCATTATTCCATGGGAGTCTTTATCAAAAAAAAGGCTCAAGCTCGATGAACCTCAAATTCAGAAAGCGGTGCAGGCATGACTCATTTCGGTTTCTGGTCGATACTTCCCCCGGTAATTGCCATCATCCTGGCCATTAAAACCCGTCAGGTTTTCGTATCATTACTGTTTGGAATCTGGATGGGATGGATTGTGCTGCAGCACGGCAATTTCTTTTCCGGAACGACGGCCACCATCCAGGCGCTGGTCGATGTCTTCAAGGATCCCAACAATACCCGGACCATCATGTTCAGTTCGTTGGTGGGGGCTCTGATTGCCTTTGTTCAACGTTCAGGCGGGGTGGATGGATTCATCACGTATGTCAACCGATTTCTGGATCATGTTGAAACCAAAATCCAAGGCAAGAGCCGGATGATTGTCCAGCTCCTGGCCTGGATGACGGGATTGATGATATTCGTGGAAACCAGCATCAATGCGCTGACGGTCGGTTCCATCTACCGTCCGATTTTTGACCGGATGAAAATCTCGAGAGAAAAACTCTCCTATCTGGTGGATTCCATTTCCGCTCCAACCTGCCTGCTGATTCCGATGAATGCCTGGGGAGCCTATATCATGGGACTACTGGCCGCCCAGGGCTTCGAAAAACCTTTTACCGTATTACTGAAATCCTACCCGATGAATTTTTATCCCCTATTCACCATCGGCTTACTACTGATTGTAATCTTGACCCAAAAAGATGTGGGAGCGATGAAGAAGGCCGAGCAGCGGGCGATCAAGGAAGGTAAAGTGATGAGAGACGGGGCGGTACCGTTGATTTCGGCCGACGTCATCACCCTGGAGAAAAAAGAGGGAGTGCCGGCTCGGGCACGGAACATGGTGATCCCGATCTTCATTATGGTCTTCATGATGCCGATAACACTGGTGTCGACCGGCTGGTCCAAGGTAACCAACGCCGAAAGCCTGAGCTGGTATCAGCACCTGTTTTATGCGCTGGGTGAGGGTTCCGGTTCGACGGCGGTACTGTATGCCGTGCTGTTGGCCGTTATCGTCGGCAGTATCATGTATTCGGTTCAGCGTATCCTGAGTTTCAGCGAAATCATCGATCTGATTTTCAAGGGAATCAGCGGGCTGATTCCTCTGGCACTGTTGATGATGCTGGCGTTCGCCATCGGAGCGGTCTGCCGCAATCTGGGAACCGGGATCTATGCTGCCGAGGTTTCCAAATCGTGGCTCTCCCCTAACCTGGTTCCCCTGATCGTATACCTGGTGGCCTGCTTTATCTCGTTTTCCACCGGAACCTCCTGGGGGACCTTCGCCATCATGATCCCAATCGGGGTACAGATGGCCGGCGTGATGGATGCCAATATTTATTTGACGATCGCGGCGGCTCTGAGCGGGGGATTGTTCGGGGATCACTGTTCCCCCATTTCCGACACCGTGATTGTCTCTTCGATGGCCTCGGCCTGCGATCATATCGATCATGTCAAAACCCAATTGCCCTATGCCCTGATGGCCGGGTCATCCGCTGCGGTACTCTATCTGGTCCTTGGATTTGTGATCTGATAAACCCATCCACCGGAATCTTTTTCATTGATCATTCTTGAAAACTGATTAATTTCGAAGGAACAGAAATAGACATACTGAGGATTTTGAGATCCGTTTTTATATAGGCTTAGCTGATATCACAGATTGAAGCTGTTCGATTATCAGCTCACCACATTGGCAGGCTGTGAGTTAAGAAAAGCCTCGATGTTATCGATACAGATCCGGGTCAGAGTGCGGAAGGCGGCATCGGTATACATACTGGAATGGGGGGAAAGCACCACCTTATCGGCGGCCAGCAGACGCTGCATTCCCGGTGTATCCCAGTGGGGTGGTTCATCCCAAAAGACATCCAGACCGGCGCCTCGAATTTGGCCCGACTCCAGAGCATCCAGTAGGGCATCCATTTCGATGATGGCACCGCGGGCTGTATTGACCAGGATCGGCCGGCGGGCCATAGCCGCAAACGCAGCCTGATCGAGCAAGCCCCGGGTTTCGACTTCCAGAGCGGCATGGATCATGATAATATCGCTTTGAGCCAACAATTCCGGCAAATCCACAAATTGCACCCCAAGGGCCCGGGCTCGTTCCGGGCTGGGCCGGCGGGTGAATGCCAGCACCCGGCAGCCGAATCCATTGGCGATCGCCGCCGAACGGGCTCCGATCTGACCGGTCCCGATAATCCCGACCGTCAATCCATGGATTTCCAATCCCTCAAAGGAAGCCCAGTCAAATCCATGCTTCCGGACATGGGCATCCGCCGGACCCAGTCGTTTGGCCAGATGTAATACCATGGCCCAGGCATGCTCGGACACCGAATAGGCCGCGTATCCCGGCACATTGGTAACCGTGACGCCGCACCGCTTGGCCGCCTCCCGATCCACATTGTTATACCCGGTCGACCATAGCGAAATCATGCGCAAGGTGGAGCAGGACTCGATAATCCCGGCCGGAAACGCCACATTGGTGGCGGAAATCACGATATGAGCGTCCCTCATCCGTTCCAGTAGATCCTCTTCCCCGGAGGGATAGTCCGGGCAAAACCGGGCCTCTCCGATCGCCTCCAATCGGGCATGTTCCTGCGGAGTCCACCTAACCTTATGCACAATCGAAATCTTAATTCCGGCCATATCGCCATTCCATTTTAGATTTATGCCGTGTCATTATGGTCTCCTCGTATTAATCCAAACCGGACCAATCAATTCATCATTCAATCACTCTATCGATAGTTCGTAATGTCAATCTAAACCTGCCGTAATTATTCATCTCGACCATAACGCTACCCAAACCCGCAATAACAATCCACCCCGCATCCAATTTATGGCAATCAACCGGGATACGATAAGGATTCGGGAAAATAGATCGGCCGGTAGTTTATCCTGGGATTGGAATACCGATCTATTCCAAACGGTAACAGTCCGACGGCGTCGGATTGAAACCCGACAGGCCATAGGGCTCAGCCGATCGGCTGGATCAAATCCCTGAATAAATAACCTCAAATCTCAGTTCTGTTTTTCCTTGGCTTGTTTAACCAGAGCCTGATAGAACGCGATCGAGCGATCGGCCAGTACATTGGTGGCACTCACCACCGGAACACCGGAACGCTCCGGATTGAACGCCAGGGGAATCTCGGTACATCCCAGCACTACCACCATGGCGCCTTTGCTTTCCACATTCTTTCCGGCGGTATAGAGCCAATCTTCACATTGCCGCTTATCGCCATGAACCTTGATCGAATAAATGGCCTTCATGACACAGTTTTCCTCGATTTCCGGATCGGGGATCACCACCTCGATGCCGCGGGCGGCAAACTCTTTCTCATATAATCCGGTGGAGATGGTGCCCGTAGTCGCCAGTAATCCGACCTTTTTAGCATTAGGATATTTTGAGGCCACTTCGGCCACCGTTTCCCGGATCATATTCAACACCGGGATATTGACCGCCTGCTGCATCCGGTTATAAAAAAAATGCACGGTATTACAGGGAATGGCGACAAATGAGGCCCCGGCCTTTTCCAGTCTGGTCAATCCTTCGATCAGATAGGCATAGATCGTGGTATCACCGCTCTTGATGGCGGCGGTACGGTCCGGAACTTGAGGAAAACTATAGACCAGAGTGGGAATATGCTCCTGATCCTTGCCGGCCGGTGTGCGTTCCACAATCAACTGATACAGATTAGCGGTGGCTTCCGGCCCCATTCCTCCCAGAATACCCAGGATGACCTGAGGCGCCGGAGATTGAGTCGCTTCGGTTGCCCAAACCGCCGACGGGGTGGAGACCAACGACACCAAACCGAGCATTATTAGAATCAATGTCATAACGTTTGAACCTAATTTCTTCCGCATCATGATTCCTCCCTGGGTAATCCGTTTACAGGTTTACATTATGTATCATATCCATCATCAATCAATTTGATATACCCAATATTTTAATAACTCTAATAACAAACAGCAAAAATGTCAAGGACAAATAAAATTGAATTCATCGCCGTTTTTTTTAGACAAAATAGTTTAAAATTTAAGTTGTTTTGTATATATAAAAAAAACAACCCAGGAGTCAAAATGGATTCACCAACACCACCGCTATGGAAAGATTATCAAAAACGATTTATCACAACCGTTACCTATTATCAATCCACCGATACCGTTGAATTTCAGTTCACCCGGACAGGATCACGTGAGCCGGTTCAATCCCTTTTATTCGAATTCAAGGATTTTCCCTGTGGTATTTCTTTTGATCTACATCCTCAGGATGGCATCACCCGATTATCCATCCACCCTGTTTGTGTTTTTTATCGGAATCTAAAAAAAATGGTCCAGATCCGAAAAAAAGAAAAACACCATTTCGATGAGAGTGATCTGCACTGGTTCGATGGGAAAAATATAGAAGATTTGGAGTATGCCGGTGCAGTTCCAACTGACGGTCATCTTTTCATTCTGCATATGAGCCGAACCAATCAGGCCATCGGGCTCGAGATCATCAAAGCCCGCGAGGTTCTCGATGCTATTCGGCGGTCAGTTAAACTAATCAGGTTCCATCAGATGAGTTCCTGTTTTGAAATCGATCTGGAGTAAACGATGGATAATCGGGCGTATAATACCATCAAGGAATGAGGGTGGGTTATGATCAATCGATAAAGAATCGCCGCAGGATGAACTCGATCCAAGAATCACCCTGATATCCTCTGCCAGTTTCCGGCTGAAAACCCGGCTCCCCTCAGGATTCATATGTCCCCAGTCCGTAAAGTATTCCCGTGTGGAATTGATCTCCGAACGATGCTCCAGGTTATAATTCAGCATCGGGATTGAAAACCGGTCCATAATTTCCGACAGAATTCTCATGGATTCCATGGTTTGATAAGTACCCGGGTCGATCCCGTAAAGCGGCGTCATCACAAAAACAACTGTTATGCCGTCGGCTTGCATTTGCTGCAATAACGCGTTGAAGAAACGGATCTGAACCGAATCGATGGCGCACTCCAGCTTGGGCACAAAATACCGGTTATCGAACCGGGTGACGAATGGAATGAATCCCCGGTCATAGCCGCCGGCCGGATAGCGCCGATCGCCCCGGCACAGGCCCTGGGCCCGGATCAGGTTTTTCCTGTATTTCAATACCGGGTAACGATTCATCATCAAATCGCGTTTGTCAAAACAATCGTAATCCAGGAGCATTTTCAGAAAGACCGGCCAGGTAAAATAGTCGGCATCATCTTCAATCCGCCTCCACAACCAGTCTGAATCGAACATAAAGTAGGTCACGGAAAAGATGCAGTATTGGGGACGCCATCCGGAACAGGCAAAGATTCGGTTGTACCAATGGAAACTATACTCGGGATTGGCACCGTCGAGCGCCAGGTTGTAGAACCGGATTCCGGAACTGTCCAGAGCCGACGGACGGATGGCATGGGTAGCATGGGAAGCCCCCAAAACAATCCCCTGATAGGATTGCTGAGGGTTCCATAACTCCCGGTATTGCAGTTCATAATGGGACGGTGTTCCGTTATAGTAGGTCAACCATCGGTTGACCGGCAGCACCAGGATGATCAATATCACACAAAACCTAAGACCATTCTTAATAAAATGAACCATAAAACTTGAATACGCCTCCATCGGAGCTTGATTTCCATTCCGTACCGATTTTCCATAATAATCAAGATTCTGCGGCATGTCAACAGTAAACCGAATACCGCAGATAAGGGATGACGCGATCATTTCTCCCGGAAATACTTCAGGATAGTCCCGCCATTACTCCGAACCCATCTCCCATAAAATATTTTGAATTCTATCATAGATTTGACAATTGAACTAAAAGGGTTAGATTACAGCAAAGAGCATTATAGTTTTAGATCACTGTTCCTCCATTCCGAAGCAAAGTAAAACCGTTCCGGGTGGCGGATCGGGGGCTCTATAAGCCGAACCATTAACCCAAAAGGAGAGTCTCAATGGGCTGGATTATGACGTTGATTGTAGGCGGCATTGTCGGATGGCTGGCCAGTATCCTCATGAAAACCAATGCGCAGATGGGACTGATCGCCAACATTCTGGTGGGAGTGGGCGGTTCCCTTCTGGGGACGTGGCTGGTGGGGCTGTTGGGATACACTCCGGCCGGTTTCATCATGCGCTTTATCATTGGGATTGCCGGTGCGGCGCTTCTGATCTTTGTTCTGGGTAAAATCGGACTTTTTAGAAAAAAATAATCCCCACCCTTTATTACCAAGGGACTCATCCGATCGGATACAGGAAACGGGTTAAATGGAAGGCACCATAAGGATGCCATTGATACCCTTGTCCATATCCGATCGGATACAGAGAACGGATTGGATGCAAAGGTATCAATGCGAATTCCGGATTGGATCGGTCATTATTC
The DNA here is from genome assembly GCA_017997825.1 of Candidatus Delongbacteria bacterium. GTDB lineage: Bacteria > JAGOEH01 > JAGOEH01 > JAGOEH01 > JAGOEH01 > JAGOEH01. The sequence continues at coordinate 9,959 of JAGOEH010000021.1, forward strand.
CATCCACCGGTAGTCCTTGTTGGATCATTTTAGCCATTTGGGTCATGGTTGGTAAAACCCGGCCGTAGAAACTTCTCAAGCCTGAACAGAGATAATTCAGGCCCGGCTCCCCATCGGACGATGTAATGAAACGATGTTTAGGGCATCCCCCATGACATACGGTCAGAAACTCGCACCGGCGGCACCGTTTGGGTAAAGCGGTCTCCTTGGACAATCCGAAGGTGGTTTGTTTGCGGGAATCCACCATTTTCCTCAGATTGTCATGCAGGATATTACCCAATCGGTAGGCCGGATACATATAGTGGTCACAGGCAAAAACATCTCCGTTATGTTCCAGGATCAGGTTCCGGCCGCAGCGGGGAGCCAGATGACACACCCCGCCCTCGATTCCGGATAGAGCGGCCAGTATCCATTCAAAATTCATCACATAGATCCGGCCGACATCCCGGCTTACCCATTCTTGGAAAATGGCACCCATAAACTCTCCGTAAGCCTCCGGTTCGACACTCCAGGGCGTCACCTCAAGCGATGGTTCCCGGCGGGTCAAAACCGGCGGACCGGCCAGTTGTAAGCCTGTTTTGTCCGATGACGGATCGGTGTGGCGTTCCACAATGGGAATGAACTGAATGAATTGCACCCCAAGCTCCCTAAAAAAACGGTACACCTCCAGCGGAAAGCAAGAACTGGCACGATTGACGGTAGCCAGGATATTGACCTCGACCTTGAATTGTCGCAATAGGCTAAAGGCACGCACAACGGCGGCGCAGGTCGGGGCATGGTCGATCCCCACCCGATAGGTATCGTGAACGAATTCCGGACCGTCCAGGCTCAATCCTACCAAAAATTGGTTCCGGGCAAGAAATTCACACCAGGCGTCATCAATCAATAAACCATTGGTTTGAATGGTATTGTGAATCCGCTTACCGGCCGAATAGTTCCGCTGCATCCGGATTACGCGCCGAAAAAAATCAAGTCCGGCCAGGGTCGGCTCACCTCCCTGCCAATCAAACGTAACCTGCGGTTCGGATTGCGATAGGATATATTCCCGGATATAGGTTTCCAGCACCGGATCCGGCATCTGCGGCGGGTAATCCTGAGCGAAAAAAACCGATTTCTCACCGTAAAAACAATAGCTGCAGCGGAGATTACATCGAGGACCAACCGGTTTGGCCATCAGATGGAATCCGGAGGAACGGATGGGATCAGGCTGTTTTATCATCACTTTACAACTGTTATTTTTCGAACCATCGACTGATGCCCAAAATCAAGCCGGATAAAATAAACACCGGAAGCCAGGTGATCGGCATTCAGATTGAGATGATGTAAGCCGGCCGGCAGGATGCGGTCCACTAATACCATCACTTCACGCCCCATCATATCGATAACCGAGAGTTTAACGGGTCCGCTTTCCGGGATTTGGAAGGGGATGGTGGTTTGAGAGTTGAAGGGATTGGGATAGTTCGGCGACAGCTCGGGTTTCCGCGAAATCGTAGAATGCTCAGCGATCCCGGTCAAGCCGGTTTCCCGGGCCGCCAGTTCAGCCTTCATCTGAGAAAGTTTGGCCACAAGTTCCTGGTGAGTCATCCCGATGACACTAACATCCTGGCGGATTTGACCGGTTCTGAAGTCAACCAGATTAATCCGCTCGACCGGATCGCTGGTCAAACAATAGAACTCCCATTCATCCGGTTCAACCCCATGAGGATCATCATAGCGGACAACCTTCCAATCACCGGTGCATAAAGCCCGCACCTGATTGGGTTGGCAAACCGAACCGGGAAGCAAAGGCAGACCGAACTGGATACCGTCTTGAACATAGGACTGAAACAAATCATACTGTTCTTGGGTCGTAGAGCTGGGATTCCGGCACAGATCAGTAATGGCATCATTGGTCATGAAAAACACGCCCTGCCGGGGACTCCCATCCGGGCCAATGATGGGTCCGCTGGTTTGGCCGTTGATATGATCCGACAAATCCGCACCGGCAAATGGTTTAACGGCGGATTCACCACAAATGGTTTTCATGTTCTCCCGAACATCGTTTTCATCATATCCGGCCAGAGCCAGAATGGTCGGAGCCAAATCGATCGAACTGGTCGGCTGGGTGATCTCCCGCATCACCTGACTGTCAGGATTGACCAGGGGGGATGAGATGATCATCGGTACCCGGATGGTTTCTTCATAAGCATTATGCCACTTCTGAATCATCCCGCCGTGGGCTCCCGCCAGTTCTCCATGATCCGACAGAAAAACCACAATGGTATTTTCTGTTAATCCATTCTCATCAAGGGATTGTAGAATTCGTCGAAGCTGAAGATCCATCAAATAATGCAGATAAAAATAGAACTGATTATACCCCAACTGCCATGAAACCATATAATCACCTTGGAGCCGAAAGGGTTCCGGGCATCGGATCGGTACTTGATTCTGGATGAAGTTATAGTCGATCAAGGAGCCGAAGGCATAGCCCCATTTATACAAAAATTCTTTGTGGCAGTGGGGTTTATCATTCAATGATTCATCGTAGGTCGAGGGCAGGGTGCTGTTATTCTGGGGAAATCCGTCCGGGTTCAGTTCAACCGAATGCTGACTATAAACGCCGCCCAAACGGCTTGTTTCTCCTTGAACGGGAATAGAGGGAGGCGGCGGATAGGAGGCCCAGGGAACCACGCCGCGGTTGGCCGGCGCCTGCCAGTTGATCGGCCAGATACTACAATCATGGGGATTCAAGAGTGATCCCACCGCCAACCACGGAGTACCTGATGAATCATTCTTTTTTTTCTCAAAAAATTCCACCACCCGATCGGCAAACTCGACATCCCGAAAAGCCCCGGCATTGTCCGCCGGCCCCCCATGCGGTTCCGGATAGGAGGTCTCCCAGTCCGAAAATCCCCAACCATCAAGGGATTTGGTGTCTTCGGGAACGTCGGAAACATGCCATTTTCCAAAATAATGGGTCGAATACCCGACCGCCCGGAACCAGTCACCGATAGTCGGAACTCCCTGGGGATCCAGCCACGGCACATCATGAGCCGATTTGAACAACCCGTCGGTATGCTCGACCCCGGTAACGGTCGGATACTGACCGGTCATAATACAGGTCCGGCTTGGCACACAAGCCGCCGAGGCGGTATGGTGCTTCCTCATAACAACGGCATTTTGCCGCAGCCGCAACAAGCCCGGAAAAAAACGGGTATAGTCATTATCCACTGATAACGGCCTGAATCCCACTATTTCTTTCAAACCCGGAGCCATACCCTCATGCTCACCATACCCCTCAGGCGGTGTCCTCATCTGATCCACCATGATCAGCAGAATATTCGGAGGAGATTGAGCGGCATGTCCTCCGGAATGGGAGGCCAACTTCGAAAGCGCCGTGATCCCAAGATTGCTCCCCAAAAAAGCCGCAGCCGAGACCTGCGACGAATGCTTCAAAAATTCCCGGCGTGAAATTTTCATAGGATTCACTCCTTGCCTAACCAATCTTTCATCAAAACCCATTTCATTGGCTTACGGCACCCGGTATGGAAACCGAAACCGATTATCGACCCATTACCTCATCCCACCTATCAGGTATAACCGACAGACCCTTACTATGTTAAATCCATCAATAAAAATCCCGGTCCCTTAGTCCCTTAGCCTTCTATATTAAGTAAATCTAAACCATCATCCCTTAAAAGTCAAATTCCAACCCTCTGAAAAAAATCTTTTTTTATCCGACCAGGGTCGATCATTCTATTCTCATAATCAAGGGTCAATTTTTTTTTCTTGATTTATTGGTGTGATATCCATATATTATCTACGAACAGGGCATCAGCGCTATAACTGTCTCAGAATGGATAGCCATTCATCCCGAAACGAATCCCGGCTCAAACCATCCGTCGCTTTCCGGTGAACGAATGGTGACCGGCAATCATGATCGATTGTTTTAAGAAGAATTGCGCCTTTGAATTCGGCTTGATCATTTCGTCATCCTTGACGAGAAAGGAGGAAACCATGAGAATCGGATTGATGGGATTTGGAAAAGCGGGCCGGGCTGTTGCTTCGGTGTTACTGGAATCCCCAAAAGTTGAATTATCCTGGGTCATCCGACGTTCCAAACTCCTGACTCACCGTTCAGTCTCAGAATTCCTGGGTATTCCGTCAGACAACCCCGGATTCATCCTTTCCAAGGAAGAACTGAACGCCGAGCAGCTTTTCGATCAGTATCCGGTCGATATGGTGGTCGATTTTTCATCCGAATTTGGGATCGATTATTACGGAAAAGCCGCTTCGGATCGCAAAATCGCGATTATCAGTGCCATATCCCGATATCCGAAAGAAAAAATCGACCTATTGCTAACGCTATCAAAAAAAACACAGGTCCTTTACTCCCCCAATATCACCATTGGGATCAATTTTTTGATCATTGCAGCCAAAATCCTGAAAAATATCGCACCCTACACCGACATCGCGATCCTTGAGGAACATTACCGAACCAAACCCGAAGTATCGGGTACAGCCAAAATCATTGCCCACCAGTTGGACATGCCCGAAGACAGCATCAAATCGATCCGGGCCGGCGGCATTGTCAGCCTTCACGAGATCCTGTTCGGCTTTCCCTATCAGACGGTACGACTGAAGCATGAAGCCATCACCCGAGAGGCTTACGGCAACGGAATTCTGTTTATTGTAGAAAATCTACAGGGAAAACCGATCGGGTTTTACAAAATGGAAGACTTACTGCTTCCCTACTTTAAACTGACCGAAAGCGAGGAAGATCTTCTGAAAACCCGCAAAACGCCCTGGTGGCATTTCTGGGAATAAACGACGGGGATTAAAATCGGGATTAAAAAACAGTATCGATCCATTTTATCTTGACTACCGGCTCAAATCCGTATATATTATTCATGATGAACAAAGATCGTCCTAGACTCCTAAACTTCTCGAAGGATACTCATGGCAACCGCTAAAAAATTCGGAACATTCGGCGGGGTATTTACCCCATCCATCCTGACGATCCTGGGTGTCATTATGTATATGCGGCTACCCTGGATTACAGGGCAAGCCGGGCTGATGATGACCATCGGGATCATCCTGGTAGCTCATTTGATCTCGATCACCACCGGTCTGAGTGTATCGTCGATCGCCACCGATAAAAAGGTCAAAGCCGGCGGCACTTATTATATGATCTCGCGAAGCCTGGGACTTCCAATCGGGGGAACACTGGGACTGGCCCTGTTTGTCGGACTATCGTTCAGCGTCAGTCTTTACCTGATCGGTTTTTCAGAAAGTTTTCTCAGCTATTGGGGATTTCCTCTCAATATCAACACCATCCGCTTGACCGGCACCATCGTTTTGATTGCCGTGGCGGGACTGACGCTGATCAGTACCTCGCTGGCCATCAAGACACAATACCTTATCATGTCAGCCATTGTGTTATCCCTAATATCCATATTGATCGGAAATCCCAACTTTCAACCTCCTGATCCTTCCGTCATATCGTCGATACCCGATTCCGTTCCATTTATTGTACTATTCGGCATATTTTTTCCTGCCGTAACCGGATTCGAAGCAGGTGTTTCCATGTCGGGCGATTTGCGGAATCCCAAACGCTCGATTCCTTACGGCACCATTACGGCTATAAGTATCGGCCTGGTTACCTATCTGGTTCTGGCCTGGTTTTTTGCCGGCCATGTCCGTTCCGATCTGTTGGTCAATGACTCCCAAATCCTCCTGAAAATCTCCTATATCCCGGTATTGGTGCTAGCCGGAATATGGGGAGCCACTCTTTCATCCGCATTGGGCAGTATTTTGGGAGCGCCCCGGATTTTACAGGCCACCGCTCAGGATCGAATTGCGCCCTCCTTTTTCGGCAAGGGATACGGTGACTCGAATGAACCGCGTCATGCCCTGTTGTTGACCTTCATAATCGCCGAAATTGGAATTCTGATTGGGGAATTGGATATTATCGCCCGAGTGGTATCGATGTTTTTCATTACGACTTATGGATTTTTGAATCTGAGCTGTGCCATCGAGCGCTGGGCCAGTTCAGACTTTCATCCCGATTTTAAAGTTCCCGGACTGGTCAGCCTGATTGGCGCAGCGGCCTGTTTTATCGTAATGATCCAACTGGATCTGATCGCCATGATTGGTGCCGCCTTGATTCTGGGTGCTCTCTTCCTTTATCTGAAAAGCCGCGAACTAACCCTGGAGAGCGGGGATACCTGGGAAGGAATTTGGGCATCGCTGATCCGGACCGGATTGACCCGCCTGGGCGGGCGTATCCGGACGGCCCGTAACTGGCGGCCCAACATCATCCTGTTCAGCGGAGGACTACAAACCCGTCCGCACCTGGTCGAAATCAGCCGGGCCATCGCCGGCAAGTTAGGTATCATTTCAAGCTTCGATCTGGTCGAAGATCCCGATACCGATCTCCTCTTCTCTACCCCTCCCGCCGATCCTATTTCCCAATCCCAAACCGCCGATCAGGGACTCTTTACCAAACAACTTCGTTGCAAGGATATTTTTGAAGGAATCCAATCCATCGCCCGCATCTATGGATTCACCGGAATCGAACCCAACACGGTCCTGATGGGATGGTCGGATGATGCCGATCACTCCCCAAAATTCATTCAACTGATTCATGATCTTCATAAACTGGATTACAATTCCATTTTTCTCGATTTTGATAAACAATCGGAATTCGGCCACTATCAAACGATTGACCTATGGTGGAAAGGATCCGGACGTAATTTTTCATTTGCCTTGACCATCCTGCGTTTCTTCAAAACCGACACCATGTGGAAAGAGGCCCGATTGCGCGTCATCTTCATCAGCGAACAACCGGCTGACTCGCTTAAAATTCATCGGACTATCCAGCAGATCCTTCAGGATTACCGCATCGAAGCCGAAATAAAAATCATCCACAATACCAGCGATCCAAAACCGATCCATGAAATCATCTCAGCCGAATCAGCCCGAACCGATCTGACCATCATGGGAATATCAGGCAACGCCGACCTCAATCCGGCCGCCTATATCAGCAAAATCAATCAATTTGTCGAGCATATCGGATCGGTCATGCTGATCCATGCTTCCTCCTTCTTCGATGAACTTGAAATCGGACCGCCGGCTTTTCATCATCCAACCACTCCCCCCCCTCTCGTTCCCCCGCTTTCCCTCCCTTCCCTGCCGGCCGTCGCCGATCCGGAAATGATGTCACAATGGGAAAAAATGGATCTAGATATGACCCGAATCATTTCATCATTCCATGATGATGTTCTGGTCCCTATTTCAGAAAAGTATCACCTTCTCTTCCAGTCGATCATCGCATTGATCAGCCATGATTCCCGGCCTGATCAAAACGATGATTCCTCAATCCGTTCGTCCGAACCGACCGATCGTTTGCAGAAGCAACTTATGGATCTGATGGTTGTTATTGATAAGATGCAGACCGGCATCAATCCGGAAGTTATTGAAAGCTGTCGGGAAGCGATCGGGCAATTCATTACCATGATAGACGATAGTGTTCACCGGCAGTCGAACCGCTTGATGGTTCAGGATAAAACCGGTCAATCGGAAACGGAGATCAATCTATTCGAACGACTGATGATGCGGTTCCGGAAACAAATCTCCAGACTTAACGGCGGATTCGCTTTTGATAAAACCCTGCATCCCACCTTGATCGATTATTACCTGAGTCACCGCCGAAAAACCAACACGGCAGAAATTCTTAATCGTTTCGGCCTGCAAACCCTTTCCGTTTTATCCGAAATCAAACTCATCATACAGGAGATCAGCACGACCCTGGACCGGATTGCAATCCCGGAAATTTCATCCTCCTCCGATTCCATTCTGAAGTTGGATCTTAACCCGACCGATCGGCTCAATCAAATTCAATCACTGCAGGCTGATTTCAGAACCTTTCAACAGAGTCTGCTGAACCAACTGGTTTACGATTGGCGTAAGGATTTGTCTGAAATGATTCAACTGACAAACCCTCTTCCGGGCACCCATCACCCTAAACCCATCCTGTCATCCAAAAAATCCGGACAGACTTCAATCGATTACCTGAATCACTTTCCATCGCTCTGGAATCAAAATACCCATCAGATTCTGAATAGTCTTAAGTTAAATGGGCTGGTCGCTCAATTAAAAATACAGTTGAGAGCCATAACCCGACATATGGTTTCCGGATTTTCGGATCATCTGACCCGGACGCTGCTGGAGCCGTTGAACCGTCTGGAACTTGATCTTTCACACATCGAATCGGGTGGAGAATTATCCGGTTTCCAATTTGATGCGGTTGACTCATTGACCCAGGAAGCATTGCAGCGATTTGAAAATCTGTTCAACGCTGCCCGGGAATTGTACGAACCGCTGCCCGAACAGATCGAAATTCCTTCCGATGAATTTTATTCAATCGCCGAACAAGGCCGATTCACCGAGTGTGAGACGGTAACCATCCCATTTCAGCGGCTGGCCGGGCATCTGATCGAGACGGATTATATCGAACCGATCCGGAACTGGATCGATCGGAATTGGAAAAAAATGGATGAACTGAACGCCAAGATCCGCCAATCCGTCAACCAAATGAATTTTACCGTCTTGGGAGATGGAAATATCGTTCAACAATCCGTTAAACCTGATCCGGCCACTATCCTCAATCTGAAACCGCTCCGCGACCGGTTCAATCAGATAAAAAATGACGGACTGGAACTCAAAACCGATTTTGAGACTTGTGCCCAACAAAGCTTGATCGCTGCGACCGAGCCGATGAGTTCCTATTCGATACTCGCTACGGCCGACCGATTGAACCAAATGATCTGGAATGCAGGCCGGGATCGGGTGTTGAACGGTCTTACCAAATCACAGACCATGATCCGCCGGAGCCTTCAAACCAGTCTGGGATGGCTGATCCGCAGTAAAAGCCGGAGCATTCTGCTGGCCAATCGTCAAAAGTCCAATCCTCTGCAGGGGATTACCCAAGTTGAATCCATCATCGAGATGGTTCGTTCCATCACCCCCAATCCTACAGTTTACAGCCGAATACCCTATCATTATCAAAATCTGTTCAATGGCAATTCCCAGATCAGCCATGAATTTCGGGTGGCCATGAATCAAGAAAAGATGAGGGCAGCATCCGCCGTGAACCGCTACCAGTCGGGATATACCGGTGGCCTGCTGGTTTTGGGAAAACGCTATTCAGGCAAAAGTACCCTGTCTCGGATTATCACCCATGACCATTATTCATCCGAATCCGCCATTATCATCCAACCTCCTCAGTCCAATTCAGCCCGGCAGGAAATTTTTAAACGGCAGATCCAACGATCCTTTAACCATCAAGGCAATCTCCGGGAATGGATCAGCTCACTTCCGCTCCACAGCGCAATCATTATCGAGGATCTGGAGCTGTGGTGGGAACGCAGCCCCAATGGACTGGAGGTAATAGAAACCATAGCCGGATTGATCCGGGATTATTCCGACCGGTTGCTCTTCATCATCACGGCCGATCTCCACGCCTTCAAACTGATCAATTCCCTCTATCCTCTGGATCACCTGTTTACCGCAGTCATTCCATGCCAACCGTTCAATTCGGAATCCCTCCAACAGGCCATTATGATAAGGCATACCGCCGGTGGGATGCAATTCAGAATCGGGCAAAAATCGGAAAACGAGATGAACGCCATCACTCAGGCTCGATTGTTCGACGACTATTTCAGCCGTTCGGGAGGGAGAATCGGCATCGCCCTAAACGCCTGGCTGGCCAATATCATTGAGGTGGACCAATCGATGATCGTCATGCGGAATCCGGTCATTCCGAAAATTGAAGTGCTTGATAATCTGGATGATGATCAATGGGTTTATCTATCTCAAATCCTGCTGCATCGGAGAATCACCCGAGAAACCCTGATCCGCATCATGAAAATCCCCTCATCATCCGGTACCGCCATGATCCGATCACTGATCCGTTGCGGAACGATCATCGAACGCTCTCCAGGTATCTACGAAATCAATATGACACTGGAACCTTTTCTGACCGATCGGCTCAATCAAAAAAGGATTCTGCCATGATATCATCCTTCATCGTCTGGCCCGAACCCTCCTCGATTCTGTTCATGATTATAATCCTGATCATTCTGGCAGGTCTGAGAGGAATCTTGAACCTGTGGAAGAATCGGCCAAACATTAATCCGACGGTCCGCTCCATCATCCGGGCATGCCTTCCCTGGTTCGATTTTCTTATCGGAATATCGCTGTTTTTCCAGCTGGTCCACCGCTTATGGGGCTCCTCTCCGATCTGCCGATTATCGCCTCCGGTCTGGTCCTGATGCTGCTGGGACTCTTCGGCTGGTATTGGGGACGTGACTTTATCGCTGGAATCATTCTGAAAAGCGAGAATTTTACAGATGCCGAACGCATGGTTCAATACCGCCACCTTCATGGAAGAATTATCCGCATGGGACTCCGATATCTGGAATTTCAAACGGAGGAGGGAGAAATCATCAAAATCCCCTACCGCCGAATTCATCATGAATCACCTCTCCAGCTCCGGTTCCGGGATCTCACCCATTCGGCAACCTGGAATTTTTCCATTCCCGATCCGGTCGATACCGATCCATTGCTGACCCTGATCAGACAGACCATTCTCAGTTCGCCCTGGGCCATGGCCGGCTATGATCCCATTATCACCCTCATTCCGGAATCCGAGGGGATACTTCGCCTTAAAATCACTGTTTTCACCCTGAATCCGTCTCAATCCGGCCGCTTAAAACAGGAGCTGGTCAAAATAATTGATGGATTGAATGGGAATCGGAAAGCATGATTCACCTTTTTTTTGTTTTTTTCTTTTGATTGACATAATCCATTCATCTTTCTATATTACCATAAAGCCGTCACCAAAGAATTCACCCCCTGGTAATCGAATCTCCCTCCATGCCGGCTGAAATGCAATCCTAAACCACGAGACCGTTATGCTTCATTCGATTAATTTAAAGTACAAATTGATCATAGGCGGCATCACGGCGGTATTCATTCCCTTTTTTATCGCCGGAATCGTGATTTATTATCACCTTTCCCATTCGCTTCAGGAAATTGCCCACGATAAATCGATGATCATCGCTCAGGATGTGGCCGGGTTGATCAATGCGGCCTTAAGACAAGAAATCAAACTGGCGGAGGCTATCGCGGCCAATCCGATCATTATCCGGGCGTCCCAAACCGGCCGATATCAGGAGGCCCGTCGAATGCTGGAAATGGTTTACCAGCGGATCGGAAAAACCTATTTTACGATGTTTCTACTTGATCGCCACGGGACAGCCCAACTTGACGCTTTCTTTACATCGAATCTGGGATTGAATCTATCCGACCGCGATTATTTTCGTAAAGCCCAAAGCGGACACCCCTCTATCTCCGGCCCCATCGCATCCCGCTCTACCTATCAACCCGGGTCACCCGTCATCGTTATCTCGGCTCCTATCATCAATCATGATCAATTTCTTGGATTGATCGGTATTGCTTTCAATATGGATTTTTTAAGCGAGATCCTGAACCGGAAAAAATCCGGAAAAACGGGTTATGCTTTTCTGATTGATTCGGAGGGCTTGATCCTAGCCCATCCCAATCAGGACCATATTCTGAAAACCCGTCTACCGAAACAGACCGGAATCGATACCATCGCGGCCGTCATGCCGAACAGCCAACCCGGTACAACCACATTCTCCTGGGAAGGTATTGACCTGATAGCCGGTATTGCCGGGGTGGACCAAACCAATTGGATTGCCGTTTTTTCACAGAGCCGTCAGGAGATTATGGACCCACTGAATCGCATTATCTTTTTTCTCATGATCAGCGGAATCGGATATTTAGTGATCACCTTAGCCATGATCATCGGATTTTCAGGACGGATTACTCCGCCCATTATGCGGATGATGGAAATTATGAAACAGATGACACTGAATTCGGCCGAGATTATTCTCCAGATCGGATTAGACCGGCGAATCACCTATGCCAATCCGGCTTTCGTCAAAATCTCAGGTTTCCCAATCGATAGAATTCTCGGCAGGATTCCGGTCCTGGCCAATCTCATCCATATTTCGGAAGAAACGATCTGGAATTCGCTGGAATCAGGCAATCCATGGTCAGGCCGCATCACATTGCAGCGAGCCGATGCCACAACGGTCACCCTGGATGTGCTGATCCTGCCATTACGGAACGATCGAGGGACCATCCAAGGCTATCTGGAAATAGGATTGGATGTCACATCCGAACTGATCTTTGAAAAACGGCTTCAGCAGGCCCAGAAACTGGAAGCCATCGGAACACTGGCCAGCGGTATCGCACACGACTTCAATAATATTCTAAGCGGAATTTTCGGTTACGCCGAATTGAGCTTGTTGGATAAGGATTCCCCGGTCAAGACCGAAGGGTATGCCAGGGAGATCATCAAAGCCTCGGAACGGGCACGGGACCTGGTCAGCCAGATTCTAACCTTCAGCCGTAAAACCGACATCGAATTGATCCCCCTTCAGCCCCAAATCGTCCTGAAAGAGGCTCTCAAGCTGCTGCGGGCTTCCATCCCCTCTACGATCGCTATCGAAACGAATATCAACAGTTTCTCCTTCATTCTGGGTGAACCGACCCAACTCCATCAGATCATCATGAATCTATTCACTAACGCGGTCCACGCGATCGGCAGCCGGATCGGAACAATCCGGCTCGAACTGGAAGATTTTATGGTCAATGAGGAGTTCACCGCCCTTCATCCCGGAATCCATCCGGGAAATCACATCATCATCCGGGTTTCCGATACCGGGTGCGGAATTCCACCGGAACTGCTGGACCGAGTCTTTGATCCCTTTTTTACCACCAAATCTCCGGGAGAAGGTACAGGACTTGGATTATCGGTCGTCGACGGGATCGTGAAAAAAATGGATGGAATTATTACCGTCTATAGTGAAATTGGAAAAGGTATCCAGTTCAATATAATCATTCCATGTACAGCAACCCATACCATGACGAATGATCCGGAAAACAAACATATTCGCCAAGGAACGGAACGGATTGCCGTGATCGATGATGAAACAGCCATCCTCAAAACGCTGAAGTCGATCCTGAGTAATTTTGGATACCGGATCACCACCTTTTCAGACAGCCGGCAGGCTCTGGATTCATTAAATACTGATTCCGATCTCTTTGATCTTCTGATCATCGATTACTCCATGCCCCACCTGACCGGACTGGAACTGATCAAGAATCTCAGGCAACAGGGAAATCAAATCCCCGTGATTCTCACATCCGGGTACATCAGTCAGGAGATTGAACAAACCGCCCGAACAATCGACATCAATGAAATCATGACCAAACCCATCAGCATCTATAGACTAGCCGAAGCCATCCAACGGGTCCTGGCTCCAGTCGGCAGAGTCGGCCTCTGATTCGTTTAACAATCACTCTTTAACGCCATCGTCTCATGGATCATTTCCGACAATTCATTCATGGTATAGGGTTTGATCAATACCCGTGTTTTATGACGATAGTCTTCAAGATTCTCAAATATTCCATGGTCGATATATCCGGAACAGAACAATACCGGAAGATGATCCGAAATTTTTGTCATAGCCTGATATAACTGAATCCCGTTGATGGTGGGCATCATAATATCCAATATAGCCAGGTCAATGGACTGATAATGCTGGGTATAGAAATCAATCGCCTGATAACCATCCGAAAAAGTGAACACATTATACCCGAGTGATTCTATCATTTCCTTGACCGTATTGACGATGTCCTCTTCATCATCCACAAAGATAATACTCCCATGACCGAAATGGAGTTTGGCTTCCGCCTGGAAATGGGATGACTGAATGGTTTTGGGACATGGAAAGATCACCGTAAAGGTGGTGCCTCTATCCTGTTCACTGTAAACCTTAATCAGTCCATTATGGTTTTTGATGATCCCATAAACGACCGACAATCCAAGCCCGGTTCCCTTGCCGACCGGTTTGGTCGAGAAAAAAGGATCGAATATTTTATCGATGGTGGTTTTATCCATACCGCATCCATTATCGGAAATCTTAAGCTCGATAATGGTGTCGACATCCTGGTTTTCGAACAGTTTAATCAGATAGTTATCGCTGGGCTTTAACTGGAGACTGATACGGATCAATCCCTGGTCACAGTTTTTGGAAAGCAGGATAGCATCCCGAGCATTGACCAGAATATTCAGAATAACCTGAGATAATTGGCCGCGGTCACCGACCATGGTAAAATCCTGGTCGGCCAGGGATTCATGGATGTGGATCGACCGAGCAAAGAGCTCTTTGCCCATTTTCATGACATCCACCAGCAGGGTTTTGAAATCGACATAGTCATAACGGACCGTATCGTTACGGCTCAGGACCAATATCTGGCGGACCAGATCGGCAGCCCGCTGCGAAGCGTTCTCGATAACCTGCAAACGGCTCAGAATGGATGGATCCGTAGTTCCACTTTTCAGGAGTGTGTTACTGGCGATGATGATATTGAGAATATTGTTGAAATCATGCGCAATTCCCCCAGCCAGACTCCCGATGGCTTCCATTTTTTGTGACTGCATCAGCTGCCGCTCCAGCGAAATCTGTTCCGAAATATCGTTGATCCCGATCACCACCCCGATATCATTTCGAATCGAGATCGGATAAATAATGATGTTAAGCGTCTTTTCAAGTTTCCCGATCACAAATCTTTCATGGTTGATATGAAGAGCTTGACGGGTTTGCAACACCTGGTGAATGGCGGATTCATATTTTTTAAATCCGGGCTCAACTTCAAACAGCCATTGATGAACGGCCTCATCGCTGTTCCAGCCGAAAAGTGCCAAAGCCGCCGGATTGAGCTTGATCATGCGAAGGTTTTGATCCAGTGAAATAATCGTATCGGGGATATTTTCAATAATACTATCAAGAAAAAGCTGTAATTCCCGGATCTCCAGATTGCTGTTCTCCAGCGATACAATTGTCTGATGAAGATTATGGGCCATGATATTGAAATTATGAGCCAGATCATTAAACTCCTTCTGACCGTCCAAACTGACCCGAGCCTCCAGATTCCCGCCGGCAATATCCTGGGTGGCGGTCATCAACCGATCGATCGGCCGGAGTACCAACCGCTCCATCAACACATCCATAAACACAAAAATGCTGAACGCCAGAATTAAAGCGATCAAACCAATTCGTAACAAGGTATTTCGGGTCTCTTCTATGATATTGTTTTGAGAATAAAAGATAATCAAGGTCCCCAAATTACCCTGAATCTCGGAATGGATCGGCATCGAGATCGAGTACAGCCCACTGACCTTGAAACTGTCAGGCTGACTGTCGGGAATGACCAATGAGGAACCGTTGCGGATATAACGGGCATAGACCTCTTTTTTTCCCGTATAAACGACCGCCCCCAAAAATTCCTTATCCCGATCCAAACTATTGAATATGCTGATCAGATCAGATTTCAGGTTAAGCTCGACACAGGGAACGGAATTGGAATAGATGATATCAAAAATGGTTTTTTTGTTGGAATAAAAATGATCGAGACTGATACGCTCGATATAGTTCATCAAATAGGCTCCAAAAAACACAAATAGAATGGAAACCACCGTAATCAAAAAAAGCAAAAGTACTTTGCGGAGCGAGAAAAGGTGTTTCATCGGTTTTCCACTATGGTTGAGAGCTGGATGACTTTAGAATCGAACTGACAGTTTTCGTTTTTTGCACTGTCGAGGTTCAGACGAAGAAAACTCTTTTTATCATTGACTCCTACGATCAAGGTTACAGGGGTATTGTAATAGGCGGTAATTCCCGAGGCCGTTGTGGTTTTTTTTTCGATCGCGATTTCCAGAATCCGATCCAAGGTCCGGTGATCAATATCCGGCGCCAGAATAATCACATGAAACGGATCCCGGTGGAACTGATCCAACTCTGTAACCAACTGAAAATCAATACGTTTGGTTCGAATAGTTTTATCTCGGTAATTTTTATGAAACAAAGCGGCGAAGGATTCCGCATAACGCTTTGAAGGATTCCGGTTGGTATGGAACAATCCTATCTTGATACGGTTTCCCGGTTCTTCCCCGATCTTCCGATCATAGGTGATGGTTGTCAAAATCATGACCAACTGGTTTTCCATCGGTAAATCAGCCGGTAATTTTTTTCCGGACATCATCACCGGCATGATCAGGAAAACGGTCAGATAAAAAAATAGATACCTCTTCACATCATCGGTCTCCTATAATTATTTCAGCAAGGTGTTTATCTTGATGGGCGGGCTGCCATTGATAGGTTACCGCCAGATGATCGAGGACCGCATCGAGCAGGACGGCGGCACCCTGATCCTGTCTGACATCGGCGGCGGGAAGATTAAGATCGGACCGGAGGAGATGAATGTTCTGCCGGCCAATGGTGGCCATTCCTACCACCCGAAAGGCATTCCCTCCGGGCAGGGTAAGACGGTGAATCAGATCGATTTCGTCCCGGACATTTCCCATTCGATAGATGGAACGGTTGGGCATAGCCGCATGCATAGCGCGCCCCGGATCGTGAACCAGAATAATGGCATGCGGATTGGAGGCATGGAGTAAACCGATCGAGGCGGAATATCCGAAATGCCGGATGGAGGCTTGCCCCTCCAGAAAAATCAGCTCGAATCCTTGACGATCGAGATCGGTGATCATTTTTTCGACGGCTCCGGCGGCGAAATTGGTCGGGATTGTATCATAGATGATGGCCGCATCGGCTCCGATCATCATTCCGGTTTGACCGGTTGCGGCAAAAGCGGCCCGAATGCCCCGCCGCTTAGCCTCCATCGTCAATTCAAAAGCCGCCGTCCGCTTTCCCAGTCCGCAATCCGTTCCCATCACATACACGACTTTGGCCTGAATATCCAGAATACTGCCATCCGCCTCCCGCCATCCAAGCCTCACATCACGCAGATCCAGCAGCCTTGCTCCGGATCGGGATGCCGCGCTGACCAGCCAGGGACAACGATTTAATAAACTAAAGGAAGAATTGATCAGATCCATGCCATGCTCAATTCCAAACTGCAATTCTTCACGATTATATTCTTCCGGATTTCCAATCAGTATCACGGCCCGGGGATCGAACGCCACGATCTCCCGAATGGAGGCCAGGATGGGAACATCCCGGATCACTCCCGGACAGATTCGGCGAGTTGATTGTCCGGCTTTACATCGATCCACCACCGCCCGGATCTGAAACAGACGGCTGTGCATTAAAAGTCCATGAGCCGTTTTACCCAGCAATTCTCCAATATAGCCGTGTCCCAGGATGACAGCCGGAGTATTGAAATAAAGTGCCTCAAGTCTGTCCGTCATCGGCTCCACACTCCAGTTGATAATAACAGTGTTTCTCTCCGTTCCATAATCCCGAATGGAAATCTACAACCTGATAATGATGTTCCTGAATCAGGGTTTTAAAAACAAGACGGGATTGCATCCGATAACGCAACGCCCTCGGATCCTGATTCACTTTGAGCTGATGGAAATCCGGCGGAATCCGAACCAGCACGGTCGGTAAAATGGAAGTGAGCGTCTCGCTTCCTCCAATGACCGGATATCGTTTGATCAAATCCCCTATCCTGATCCGTTCCCGTTGGTGGGAAAACCTCGAAACACACCGGGGATGATGAATCATCCATTCAATCCGGAGATTATCAACCGGTATTGCCGATGGTCCGGCTAACTCGGCGGTTTGATACGACTGGATCTCATA
>JAGOEH010000202.1 GCA_017997825.1 Candidatus Delongbacteria bacterium
TGAGGTGGCGCGGATAAACTGTGCTTTGGAGGGTGAGTTTGCCGTTGCTGACGCAGTGATGATACTGGGCCAGGGCTTCCAGGTGGCGTTCGAAGAAGAGGCGGTCGTGGGGAGCCCGGTCAAATTCGTGGCCTTCCTCGTTTAGGAATTGCAGGGTGTCGCGCAGATCGAACAATCCGGTACCACTGGAACTGGATTCGCAGTCCGGCTGGAATTCAATTCTCAGCGCCAGAATGCGCAAGGTTCGTGACTGTAGCGCGCTGCGGGGGAGCCCGAAGCGATGTTCCCGCTCCAGTGCCGCCAGTCCCGCAGTGGGATCCGGCTGTGAAATATAGGATTGGAATCCCGGCTTGGTGACCATCGGATGCTTCCCGGTCGGAAGAGATTCTCGTATGATTGAGCCCGGCTGAATAGGAATCAGGCGTTCACCGGCCGAAAGCAGGGAACACCAAGCCAGTCCCAGCAGAATGGATAATCCGTATCGCCATGACATGATCAATGACCGTTCTTGGGGAATGGGGTTAGATTCTGAACAGCAGGGAGAAGATCATCTGGTTTTCCAGCGGATGGCCCGATTCGCCCTTGAAGTAACCGAAATCGAACTGGAAGCGCTGCCAGATAATGCTGGCGCCGAAGGTGGGGGCTTTGACATCGCCGTCCTTGTCGTAGTAGTATCCGCCGCGCAATCCGATGGTATTGCCGTACCAGTATTCGGCTCCGGTGCAGTAAATGATGGTGCTGATTTTATCCCGCATTTCATCACCGGTCAGTTCGACCATATCGATATCCAAATCGGTGGTGAAGGTCAGTTGATTATACTTCTGGTTGATGATTTTGTAAGCGCCGCCCAGCTTGAGTACCCGGGGCAGCGGGTCGGCCTGTTCGGCATCGATATAGGACATGTCGGGACCCAGATTGGAGAGCGAGGCTCCCAGCCGGAGGCGGTCCAGGAAATCCGGGGTATAGAGCACGCCCAGATCGAGGGCAAAGGATTTACCGACTCCGGTACCTTTTTCCTGCCCGGTACCCTGATCGGAGAGGTGGGAATGGATATATTTGATGGTGCCGCCCACGGCCAGATCTTCGGAGAGATTGGTTCCGTATGAAAAGGCCAGCGCCATTTCGTAGCTGGAGAAGGAGCCCTGAGGGGTGCCGTCGGGGGCGGTCCGTTCCTGGCTGCCCAGGAAGAGGATGGTGGAATGGAGGGCCAGGTGGCCGATATCCTTCATGTTTTTGCCCCAGGCAAAATAGGAATAATGGATATCATCCACGAACTGGCGGAGCCAGGGGGCATACATCAGGGTCATCTCATCCTTTTTGATGTTGACCAGACCGGCCGGGTTGTAATAGGCCGAGCCGATATCATCGGCCAGGGCGACATAAGCCCGGCCGATCCCCCAGGCCCGGGCACTGGGCGGGATCCGAAGAAACAGGGCGGTAGCCCGGCTGACATCGCGGGCTTCCATCACGCTGACGGACGAAAGGATGAGCAGCCAAAGACTGCCTATGGTTAAGATGCGTTTCATGAATCAGTCCTCCTTATTTTATTTTGACCATTTTCTGCGTTTTATGGATGGTACGGCCGGTTTCCGGATCGGTTAAACCCAGTTTATAAAAATAGGTTCCGGCGGCCGGCTCGTCTCCGGCCCAATCACAGCCGTTCCAATCTAAAATGTTCTGCCCGACGGCAGCAACTTTTTCTAACTTCATGATTCTCCTTCCTGAAAGTGTGAAAATCTCCAGGGTGATCCGTCCCGCACTGTTGGTCGAAAACACGAATTGGGTCCGGGACCTGAAAGGATTAGGATAGTTAAAAATCTTTTCCAGCACAAGCGGTTTTTTATTCTGGACCAGGATTTGAATGCTTTTTTCCGCGATATTGTTGAAATTGTCGAAACAGCGTAATTTTAGGCTATGTTTTCCCAGACTCAGACCGGACAGGGTATAGGTGATCCGGCCTTCTTGGCACGAATTGACATTATACTGAAAGTAGGAGGTCAGATCGATCCGGGATTTGGAATCCTCATCGATGGTCAGCAGGATCTGATGCCCGGATTCACCGGTCAGATTGATGCCGTGTTCATCATACAGATCGATAATCATCAGGCTGGAGGTCCAGATGGTGATTCCGTCGGTGGCGGGTATATAATCGAAACTGAAATCGATCTGGGGCGGCAGGCTGTCCTGGATGGAGCTCATGCGACCCGACAGATAGAGATAGTTGTAATAGCCGGAGGCTTCGTCCCGGCCCGGCTGAAACATTTTGAGTTCACACCGGCCGTTGCGGTAGCTCATATCGATCGGCATAATCATATTCCCTTGGATCATGGCGCTGTCCATCTCGAACAATCCCTTGAACAGGATATTACCGGGGAACTGAACCGAATCGACATAGGTGAAATTGGTGTATTTGGGGGCATCCTGCAGGATGACCATCATATTACCCTGGGGGGATTCGGTCATGGACGCGTTGAGGGGGGCGATGCGGGCCTTGAAGGTGAAGGTTTCGCCGGCGGTCAGGGTATCGGTATTGAGAGCGGTGACAGTGGCCTGATAGGTGAGGTTGTAAAGGGATAGATAAGGATCGCCCAGCAGGTTGTAGCAGCGATTGTTGCTGGGATCGGAGTAAGAGGCTTTGGCCATCATCAGGGCTTTTCCGATCGGGTGGCCGTCGTTGACGGCATAGTCCAGAAAGAGGGCATTCAGGTTCTCATTGGCGCCCATCGAGGTGGCACGGGTGGCGGTGATGGAAGCCATGGCACCTACCCCGGGCTGGATCAGAATCCGTTCGGCCATCGAATAACCGCTCAGTAAATCATAGCGGCCGACATCGCAGGCCGAAGCATAGAACAGGAAATAACGGTTTTGGTTGGTCAGTTGAGGAATATCCTCGCTGCCCTGGAAGATGGTTTCGTGAGCCAGCCGTTCCCAGCTTCCGTGGCCGACCCAGTTGAAGAGGAGGGCTCCCTCGTTCAGACTCCGTTTCAGATCGATCCTGGCCTGGTTTTTGGTGGCCGTGCTGTAGTTCATCAGATAAATTTTGTTGATCAGAGCAAACCCGGGCAGCCGGGGAACGATCACCCGTTCGGTATTGATGGTATGCATTTCTTCATGGGTATTGGGGCTTTGAATGTTAAACTCATCGTCGGCCGACAGGATCATCTTCTGGCGCCACAGATCGTCGTTGCTCCGGGTCTGGAAGGCAATGATCTTATCGACGACATTGGATGCCTCGGTTTTGGTCTGGACCGGGATCCGGCCGATGGCGATCTGGGGATAGTTCCGGTTCATGGCGGTTCCATAGGCATTCAAAAAGAATCCGTAGTAATCGTCGGACATGACATAGCTGTCCATGCCGGTGGACCAGATATTGGTTTCGTAGGCCGGTATTTTGAGGGGAGAGGAATCGGCGTATTTACCCCGGTAATCCCAGTGTCCATCTCCGAACAGCAGGGCGTACCCGGTCTTCTCGTTGGACTGGTTCCAGGCGGTGCCGGCATAATGGAGGAAATCCCGGATGGCCAGCATATCGTGCAATCCATAGGCGAATTCGTTGTAAACATCCTCGATATTGATCACCCGGACCGTGATTCCGTCCCGGTTTCGGTAGAATTGAGCCAGGCGCTCGGCTTCGGTTGCAAAATCCTGGTGGGTGATGATCAGATAAGTGGCTTGGTTATCGGTAGCCTGCAGATTTTTCCATTCGACTGCGGTCAGGGTCGGGACCTCGGTGACCTGATCGGCCTGGCACCAATGGAACAGATAAGAGCGGGCCGGATCGGTCGGAATGCTGAGAGAGGCGGCTTGAGCATTGTCGAAGATATAGCGTTGAGGCTGATAAGAATCGCTGATTTCGAACAGGTAGAAGGCGCGGCCGATTCGATCGGCGGAAAGGGTAATCTGCAGTCCGTCGTAAGTGGGACTTTGCGGAATCCAGAAGGTATGGGAGTTCTTGGTGACGGCAAGTTTTTTCTGATACAGCAGGGAAAAATTATCGATATAGAGAGTACTGCTGAGGGTATTGAGATAGTAGAAAGTGAAGGTGTTTTGGCTGGAGGTGAGCAGGGTGGAGGGGATGGTAAAGGGGGATGAGGTGCCGTTCAGGGTTTGGCCGTTGACGGTCAGTCTGAAATAGCGGGCGGCTCCGGACGAGGTGATCAGTTTGCAGGTGGCGGAATCGGGGCCGGGTTCATCCAATTGGAGAGTGACCGAGAAGCTTTTGCCGGTGGTACTGGTTTCGGAAAGGGCGCTCCAGTACCAGGCGGTGCCGCTTCGGGTGGTGGAGGTGCCGGCTTCCCGTATGATATCGTTTTGTTCTTTGTAGATGTATTCCTGGGCGGTGGTCAGCGGCCGGGTCAGGGTGACGGAGGGGACGCTGACGCTGGGGATGCTCCGGCGGGTTGACGCGGGATCCACTACCAGCCAGTAAACGTTTTGATCGTCAAAGATGCTGCTGGTTCCCGCAGGATAGGGTGAATACTGACACCGGGTGATGGCTTCGGCGTAAAACAGGATCGATTCGCCTTCATCCCACTGCTGGTTGCCGTTATCGTCCGTCAGGCCGGCGACTTCCTGGAATTGGGGGCGGTCATAGGTCAGGTCGTCATTAGTGGGTTTTCCGCCTCCGTACATGATCTTGAACTGGTTGAATTGGTAGCGGCTCAGATTGGGAATGGCATTTTTGGCCTGGTTATATGTGATTTTATGGATTCCGCTTTGGTAGATGGGGAATTTGCAGGCGGCCAGGTATCCGGTGGCGGGCGAGAGTGAGGGCTTACGCAGTGTCGGGGACCGATCGGTCTGAGATGGGAACCGGGTGGCCGGATTGATCACGAATCCGTTCAATCGGGCCGGCAGGTCCGTGAGACGAGGTAATCCGCCGCTGGAGCGGAATCGGATATCCAGTGTAATGCGTTTGAAAAGGGTCAGGCTTTTCCGGTCGGGATGGTAGCGCGCCAGAATCAGACGGCCAAGGGCGATCGGTTGGCCGCTCAGCCTGATCCGGTCCTCGATCCATAAAGGATAGGTGATGGTCGTGTCGTTTCGGTAGCGCTTTTCCAGCCGGGTACCCTGTTGATCGGGGATGTAGTCGTACAGGGTCAATAGAGAGGCACAGGGGAGTTCCAGGCTGTCGAGGATGGTGGTTTGGCAGCTGAAACTAAGGCTGTCCGTTCCGGGAATGATGAAGTTGAAGGGGAGAAAAGGAACCAGGCCGTCAGGAGTGGGCAGTCGGAAGGTCTCGGGGATAGTCAGGACTTGATCCTGACCGAGGGTATCGAGGCTGTATCGGTCGATCCTGATTTCCAGTTGGATTCCCTGAGCATCGTTACGGGTGATCGTCATGAGGGGATTGTCGGCGTAAATCCGGGAAGGGCAGGGATTCAGGATGATCAGGAGTACGGCCGGGACAAGGATGATGATACGAATCAGGGTATATAGGCGGGGCATAAACTCCACAGGGGTATAATTAATCGACGGATCGGCATTTTAGGCACAGGGGATCCGGAGTGTTTGCGGCATACCGGGCACAGCATTTCCTCCACAGAGTAACGCCGGCTGAGGCATGATAATCCGGCTCCCAGTCAGGGATCATCCATCATGGCGTATCGGTCAAGCGGTCATCCCGTTGGTGATTACGGCGGGAATCAGAGGTGCAAGAGGATAGCCATGCAATCTAATTATAGGAATTTATGAATAAAAAGTA
>JAGOEH010000203.1 GCA_017997825.1 Candidatus Delongbacteria bacterium
GTACTGGGAGCAGTCGGCGGTTATTTTATAACCCGGTATTGGGATAAGCGGGAGCACGCTAAGGCTATCCAGTATTTGATACACAAACAAACCGAAGAAATCGGTTTAATCAGTCAGGAAGCGGAGAATTGGGTCAATGCCTTAGTGATGCAGCAGGGAGAGAATCTGCTGCGGGCCTTTACGGCGGGAATTTCGCCGTCCGTATTGGCTGAGCGTCAACAGGGGATTGAACTTTCTTCGGTCAGTCTGCTCAGGATTCCCGGAGTGGTCGGAATCCATGTAATTCGGCCCAATGGGCAGGTGGTTTACTCCAGCGACGTCAAGCTAACGACTACCGGTAAAGTGGATGAGCGGGGCGGCTGGGCACTGACTGCAACGGACATCATTTCCCGTGACAGTCAGAAGGAAGGGATTGAGGACTATGCTCTTCCGATCATGGATTCAGGTAAGATAGTGGTTGTCGTATGGCTGGAATATGACCTAGCCGGTATCATTAACCAGGCGCGACCCTCCATATTGGAGCCCCCGGCCGATTCCATTCCGGCCGAATCCGTTCCGACCGATTCGACAGCTACTCCTACTCCCTGAGATTTCTGTCTCGGCTTTTTGCGATATTTTAACATTCTTTTCGCTTCGGCCATGTTTATCTATTATAGCAACTGCTCATAATACGGTTTAGTCGGTGTATTTTTATTTCAACCCTGCCGATTCCATCCCATCGTGGCATGGTTGGGACCGGGAGTCCGCCCCGGACCGGGAGTCCGCCCCGGACCGGCAGTCCGCCTCGGACCGGGAGTAACGGGGAAATGGAGAGGTTATCCGTGCTTGACCGAGATTTTTATGATCATAAGAATGCTTTTGTCGTTGAGTGTTTTTTACCCATGATGAGTTAACGATACCGGGAGGGGTATGGAGTTGATTCAATTTGAAAAATGTGATCATTTTAATGAGCTGATTTTCTATCTGCACCAGAAAAAATGGTCGATGCGCTATGAGCAAGAAATGGATCGTTTGATTCCGTTTCTGATCGAATCATTGAATTTTTTACATCGGCATGGGTATCGGGGACCCGAACTGGATTATCTGGCAGAATTGATGTTCATAGCTGAGGTCAAGACCGATGGTTGGGGGGCGATGAATTATTCCATTCCACGACTGCGAAAAATCTGGCGCCGAATTGTTGAACGATTGAATGATTCCGATTTCGATTCGGCTTATCGATTGGCTTTTAAATGTGTTGATTACAGCGATCCGATAAGTACAGTTGTTTTTAGTTATTATGATCCGATTCCGGCGGATTGGATGCTGGATTATCTGGATCGGAATCATTGTGTGTATTCTTTATCGGATGAAAGCCAGTTTCTCGTATCAATCATTCGGCTTTTCCCCCGGATTGAAGGGGATTACTATTCGGTTCATCGTTCCTGTCTCAAAAGGATCCGTGATATCGACGATCAATTTTATCCGATTGCTCCCCTGCGACAGATCCCGGCGGCTCTTTATAAAAGGAAGGAGTATGGCTGGGCCTTTGAGTTCGACTATCGATTGGATGCCGCCGAATCAGTCAGGCAGTTTTGGGAAGATCCGACGGTTTTCCATGATTGGGGATACCGGAACGATGACCATGAACGAGTGTATGACCGATCCTGGTTACAGCAGGCCGGCCGTGATTTTCGAGATCATCGCCGGCAGGAAGCGGTAGCCGGTTTGAAGCGGGCCTGGGATCAACCCTTGATCCATGGTAAAGACCGCCATCCATTGACGGTGTTTTGCGCTCATTATCTGGCCTGTTTTGGGAGGGATTATGAGATGGAAAAGGAGTTGTTCCGTCTGATGAACCCGGCAGAACAGGCAATTCATATCCGGCTCAAGGGAATCCATAAGCCGGATAAGCCGTTGCGATGTCGATGGATGATCTCAGATCCCCGATGCTAAAAGTGTAGATTTGTCAATTATTGGTTTGGTTGGCAGAGGTGGAATTGTTATTTTGAAGCCTGACTGATGGTTTGACTGATATGATGGTATGACCAATATGCCAATTTATCGATATTATCGTTATCACAATTTTACTTTACAACCATTGAATGGGAAGGAGAACACTCATGATAATTTATTGTGGTTTGTTGATGATGGCTCTGGTTATTACAGGGTATAAACTGCTTGATTATCGAAGACGCTTTTATATTGAGTCATGTCGACCTTTTAAGACTCCGTTGCCCGGAATTGAACCGGAATCAATCGATCGATGTTTTGTTCCGACCTCTCTCGGATATTCCAGGGATTGTGAAGTGGTTTTTATTGGCCGAACTCATGATCTCAAAGGGGGAATCAGTGATTATGAAACATTCATTCTGTCGGTTTTGGCTAAAAAATCGAATTTTATCTTTGAATTTGGTACCTGTACGGGGAAAACCACATATCTGTTGGCTCGCAATTCCCCGGCCCAATCTCAGGTCATCAGTCTGACCCTGACTCCGGATCAGCATCAGAATTACCGAAAAAACCATGATGACAACCGGGGTGCAACCCAATCGGCGATTGATGAATCCTGTTTTACGCAATTTGTATATTCAGGTTCGAGTATCGAATCCAAAATCACCCAGATTTATTGTGACAGTAAAGATTTTGATGAAACCTCTTACAGGGGCCGATGTGATCTTATATTTATCGATGGATCGCATGCTTACTCCTATGTGAAAAATGATACTGAAAAAGCGATGCGGATGATCAGGCCCGGTGGTTTGATTATCTGGCATGATTACAGACCCAAAACCAACAAAGAAACACTAGGGGTTTATCGGTATATCAATGAGTTATCATCAACGCTATCAATCGCTCTGATCAATCGGACCTGTATGGCGGTCTATCGTTATCCCGATGATTCTGTTCCTGATTGAACTTGACCGGGTGTCCGCCTTGGACCGGGTGTCCGCCTTGGATCGGCAGTCCGCCACGGACCGGCAGTCCGCCACGGACCGGCAGTCCGCCACGGACCGGCAGTCCGCCACGGACCGGGACCGGAGATGGATTAATGGAGGATGGTGATTTTTCGGGTGATCGGTCCGGAAGCGGTTTCGATTCGCAGCAGGTATATCCCGGAAGGTAGGGATGGTGGGACAATCCATTCATATTCCATACCGGACGGGGAGTGGATCGGGAGTTGAACCAGTTTTCGGCCGATCAGGCTGTAGAGTTGGAGGGTATGGAGAGCAAGAGGCTGGATGGATCGAATGGTCAAGCGATCGGTTGCCGGATTCGGGTGGATGTGAAGAGCGGTTGGAATCGTCCGGTCGCCGGTTTGGATACCGGTTATGGAGCCATATAGATAAACCGTGTCGGTAGTTTGAGCTTTGAGTTCCACCAGGACCGTCACCCCGGTTGAATCGCCGGCAACCGGAAAGCGTTGTACGATCTGTCCCCGGCTGCAGCCGAATGATTGAAAGTCTGCCGGGAATACGGTTTCGATACGGGCGCGTTCGAAGCGGCAAACGGTTTGATTGGAGAGCTCGAAGGCATGGATTGATGGATCGGTAACCGGCAGGGGGGTGATGGAAAGATGTCCGCCTTGGATGACTGGGTAGCTGATCAGGCTGTCTCCGGCATAAGTCAGCCAGCGGTACTTTAAATTGGAGCTTCCGGTTTGTGAAATATTCAGCCACAGGGTGCTGTTCTGCCAATAATCGGCATCGCTATGGGTATGTCCGTAAAGGATCTGGTCGGCCTGCCATTCGGAAGCATAACGATCTTTGACCTGGTTGTTGAAATCATAGTGAAAAAAGAAAAGCCGATCCTGATCGGTATTATTCTGTTCCAGCACTTCCCGTACAAATTCCAGTTGTTCCTCGGTGAAGTTGATACTGCTGGTATTGGGGATCTGTTCATAGGCGGCCAGACCGATCAGCAGTTTTCGGTTAAAATGAGCCGTATAATCATGCAGATCGGAGAAGTGTTTTTTCCAGTTTCTGATGCCGGAGACCAGGATCTCATAGAAATCATGGTTGCCGGGCAGAATGATGATCGGAATTTTCCAATTCAGAAATTCTTGGGCCGCGACTTCATATTGGGTAGCGTCCATGTACCAGTCGATCACATCCCCGGTATGGATCACCAGTTCGGGATTGATCCATTGAAATTCCTGATGCAGGATTCTGACCTCTTCCAGGGTGTTCTCGTCATAGTAATCCGGAGTGGGGTAGTTGCGGTGATTAGGGAGATGGGTATCGCTGATATGGGCGATGTGGAAGGTATCCGGAAAGTGATGATAGATTCTGACGGCATGGTTTCCGCTATCGAGGAGTTGGGTACCTTGGAAGATGGCTATATCGTATAGGCCTTCCGGGAGGGTGCCGTCCAGGCCGGCCCGGTACTGATGGATGGTTGAGCGGTTGAAATAGGGGCCGATATAATCGGCTGAATAAACCCGATCCGCCAAAGCGTTATGCAATTGGATAACCAGATTGGTTGGGGGACTGTCTTGCATGATGCAGAGTGACAGGCTGTCGCCGGCCAGAATAAATTCGGGGCGATGGAATTGAGGCTGCTGGAGGATTCTGGCTTGGGTTCGGATTGCGAATAGGCCGAGCAGTAAAACCAAACTCAGGCTGAAACGGCATGGTTTCATAATCGCCATCCTTTCATGGAATCAGGCTGATCTCGCTTTCCATTTTTTTCCGATAGATCAGGTTTAGGATGATCTGAATCCGGCGGGTTTTTTGGTGAGCCTCGATAACGGTTTTCTGCGGGAGGTGATCGGAATTCCAGATCGCGTAATCCGAATAGCTGATTTTGATTTTAGAATTTGAGGAATCCTGAATGGTGATCGAATCGATTCGGGTAAACTCTTTATCCAGGTAGTAGCGAATATGGTAGTGTCCGTTTTCGAGTCCGGCCTGATAGATTCGGGGCTGGGAGGTGGCCCGTAGTTCCTTCAGGATCTCAGGGGTAATGATGGGAGATTGCAGATGGAGCAGGGCGACCAGTTCGACGGTCATCGGGATATTCAGGTTGGGAATGAAGGGGTTGGGCGTTTTTTCGTCGATGACGAATCGATCTTTACGTGGTAGATAGAGATTGGCGGTGATCCGTTCCGGTTTGAGCTCCAGTTCGGCAGCTTTGATGTGGAAAGCGGCATACAGGATGATTCGTGATGTGTCGGTATCGAGCCGGCTCAGGCTTTCCAGTTTAAGGTATTGGTTGTGATCCGAATAGCTGATTTGATTTTTGACCTCGACCGGTCGATGATTAGTGGATTGATAGTGTTTGAGCAATTCATATCCGTTGTTGAATGAGGTTCCGGGTTTGGGCATCAGGGCGGCGCACCCGGCCGACAGAATGAGGATGCCGGCGAGTAGAATCGCGGTTGCAACACGGAATAGGGAACCTGAGGAGTGCTGATTCATGGTAATCCTTGGGGTTAGTAGGTTCGTCGGTGCTGTTCGATCTTGATATCCGGAATATCCTTGATATTGATGATCCAGTATAACTGGCGGTAATGGGGAGTTTCCTGATAGCGGAACATGAATTCCCAGCAGTGCAGATCGCTTTTCAAGACCATATTATGGCTTAATACTTCACGGGCGATCAGGTCGATAGTGGTGTTGTAGTTGATTGTCCAGCGCGGGGTCATGTTCCAGGTGGCGGTCAGATTGACGGTGTGGATGCGGGTGGTGGCTTTGTCGTAAGACCTTACAAGCTG
>JAGOEH010000204.1 GCA_017997825.1 Candidatus Delongbacteria bacterium
CAGTTTACACTACACCTATCATATTGATCTGAAAGACCGTACGGAGGAACAAATCTTTCAGAGAATGTCGGATGACCGGCGCAATGATATTCGAAAGGCCGTCCGGGATGGTCTTCATACCGAACCGCTCACTAATCCTGATGTGATGTATCAACTCGTTTGTGACACCTACTCACGACAAAGCAAATCGATTCCAACTCAGCTGCTCCATAAAATCCTTTACCAATTCGCCCGACCTGAAAACAGTTTTGGATATTTAACACTCAATGAATCCGCTCCATGTGCCGCAGCATTCTGTATTCATGATGCTCATACCGCTTACTACCTATTGGGGGGACACTATCGGGAAAACCGGCATCATGGGGCAGGACCTTTAGCGGTATGGGAGTGTATTAAAAAATCACGAGATCTCGGATTATCAACCTTTGACTTCGAAGGCTCGATGATCCAACCGATCGAGCGCTATTTCAGAGGATTCGGCGGCAAACTGGTATCCTATTATACGATCAACAAAGCCTGGTTGCCGTTGGAAATATTACTGAAGTTCAAAAAACGAGAATGGTTTTGACTATCCTGATTTTATCCCAGATGTTCCCGGACCGAGATGATCCCGTTTGCGGAATTTTTGTGCTGGAACAAGCCAAGGCGATGAAGCGGCTTGGCCATATCATCCAGGTTATCCGATTGGTTCCTTATGTTCCCCCGGGATTTGGATTCCTCAAATCGAAGTGGAAGCACTATCGTTCCATTCCAAAATATGATGAGCTGGAAGGCATTCATGTTCACTATATCCGCAGTCTTTTTCTTCCCCGTGGACTGCTTTTATCCGTGATGTCCCGTTTGGCCTATTGGAGGATCATCCGATTTCTGAAAGCATTTCAACCTCAACTGAACGTTGATCTGATCCAGGCCCATGCCGTTCTGCCGGACGGATATCTGGGAACCTACCTAAAACGCAGGCTTCAATGCCCTCTGGTCACTACTATCCATGGTACCGATCTGCAGCAGCGGATCCATCAGAGCCGGTTATGGCGGCAGGCTATTCATTATTCACTACACCGGACTGATCATATTGTCCTGGTCAGCCACAAACTCAGACGTATCCTGGAAAATACCTTTCCGGATCGTGATCATAGTAAAATCGAGGTCATCCATAACGGCATTGACTTGGATAAGACTAGTGCCGGCTCTCCCCAGGTTATCCGGAAGCGATTCCCGGGAAAAACCATCTTGCTGTCGGTTGGAAATCTGATCCCCATCAAGGGTCATCGTTATGTTCTTCAAGCATTGACAGAATTGATTTCCGAATTCCAGCACCTGATCTACTTTATTATTGGAGATGGTCCTGAGCGGTCAAACCTGGAGGAGCAAGTTAAAAAGTTTTCCCTTACCCCTTACGTGCATTTTACCGGATTTCTCCCCAAAAATCAGGTGGCCGATTATATGGCGGCCTGTGATATCTTTGTGCTTCCCAGCTATAATGAAGGCTTTGGAATTGTGTATATTGAAGCCATGAGTTTTGGGAAACCGGTAATCGGCTGCCGGGGCCAGGGAATCGAGGACTGTATCGTAGACCGGCAGAACGGATTCCTGGTTAATCCCCAGGATACGACCGATTTAGTGAAGACGATCCGGTATATCCTGGGTCACCCGGAGCAAAGCCATCAGATTGCAGCCCGGGCCCAACTCGAGATCCGTAACAACTGGACGTGGTCAAACAATGTTAATCGATATGATCATTTATATCATGAGCTATTAAATCGGAATCCGGAAAGAACAATCAGATGAAAAAACTATCAGTGGCTATGG
This sequence comes from Candidatus Delongbacteria bacterium, assembly GCA_017997825.1. Lineage (GTDB taxonomy): Bacteria > JAGOEH01 > JAGOEH01 > JAGOEH01 > JAGOEH01 > JAGOEH01. The sequence continues at coordinate 1,810 of JAGOEH010000204.1, forward strand.
TCACTACGGTTCATACCTCCATGGATGAACGTATTTTTTTAAAGGAAGCTGTCTCACTGGCTCAACATGGTTATGAGGTTTGCATTATTGGCCATCATCCCCGAGTAGAAACCCTCCAAAATGTCCGCTTCTATCCCCTGCCCCAATCTCAAAACCGCATCCGGCGTATTTTGCTGTCCCCATGGCATGCATTTAAAATCGCACGGCAGGTTAAAGCCGATATCTATCATTTTCATGATCCGGAACTCTATCCTTTGGCGGCTATGATTCACTGGCTTTTTCGACGTCCGGTTGTCATGGATATCCACGAGCATTACGGTAAAGATATTATGAGTAAACACTGGATACCCCGCTATCTGAGATCCCTCTATTGCCATAGTTTCACCTTGATCGAAAACATCTGCCTGCATCAGATCAAGGCCTTGATCTATGTTGTGCCGGCTATTGCCGAGCGCTACCGTCATTTCAAAAAAAGTAAGATTGAGATCCGCAACTATCCAATTTTGGATGCGTTTGAACTGAAATATAATGAACACATCGAGAGGGATCCATACCGCGCTATCTATAGTGGAGCCATTACACCCGATCGCGGCGTGATCGAATTGATCGATGCTATGAGCATCATTTGCAGGAGTATCCCGGAAGCCAAACTTGATATCATGGGGCCGGCTATTTCTCCAGAATTTCTATCTTTTTTAATTGACAAAATCAAACAATTGAATCTGGAATCGCAAATCACGTTAATCCCTTCCGTTCCATATCATGAAATGAAGTATCACTTAATAAAGGCATCGATTGGCTATGTGACCCTGTTGCCCCGTTCGGAAAACCTGGTAATCGCTTTACCCAATAAAACCTTTGAGTATATGGCCTGTCGATTGGCCATCATCTGTTCCGATTTTCCCTTTTATCGGAATCTGATGAACGAATCGAAAGCCGGAGTATGGGTGGATCCCTCCGATCCACAAAAAATTGCCGCTCAAACCATCCAATTGATGAACAATCCGGACCATTGCCGACACTTGGGTGAAAACGGATATCAAATGGTTAAAACCCGGTACAGTTGGTCAGCCGAAGCCCGGAAATTGACCGCATTTTATCACGAACTGTTTCAACGGAACAGTATCACTCTCTGATAGCAGTTCTCTTACCCCTCATCATCCTCCTTCCAAATCTACCAATCACCGACAGAGAATGCCGCGCGGTACAATCCTGAAACGATCTCTTTTGTTGTTAAGCTATCTGTGATCCATGTCACGATAAATTTTGACTTGATTTTTCATACGATATTTATTATTCTTGGCCAGCACTGAAAGTTAACGGATCACCTTTACTCAGGAGATACGGTTGGAGTATTCGTATATCAATCACTGGCAGCCGCTGGTCAGTATTGTCATCCCGATGTATAATGAAGAGAAGGCCATTGGACGCTGTCTGGAATCGATTATCAATCAGGATTATCCCCGTGACCACTTGGAAATCGTGGTAGTAGACGGAAAGTCGAACGATGCATCCCAGTCGGAAGTCAAAAAATGGATGAAGCAGTACTCCATCATCCGGTTATTGGAGAATCCTCAAAAACGGACTCCGTTATCACTCAATATTGGAATCAAGAATGCCGCCGGTGAAGTGATCATTATACTGGGCGCCCATACCAAAATTGATCCCCGATTTGTCAGCCTGAATATCCATTACATGAATATTCATCAGGTCAAATGCACCGGAGGGACTCAGATCAATATCGGGGAGTCATTCATGCAGCAAGCGATCGGGCATGCTATGGGTTCCGGATTCGGCATACCCAGCGCTCCTTATCGCTATTTTCGAAAACCGGCTTTTGTCGATACAGTCGTCTATGCCGCCTACCATCGAGATCTGTTTGATCAGATCGGTTTTTTCAATGAAAAAAACCATATTGCCGAAGATGCTGAACTTAATTGGCGAGTCCGAAAAGCCGGCTATAAAATATTCTTTACCCCTGAGATCATATCCTATTATTATCCACGAAAAAAAATCGGCCGATTAGCCTATCAATTCTTTGATTACGGAATATCGCGGGTCAATGTCGTCAAACAGCATTTGAATGCCCTTAAACTGATCCATCTGGTTCCTCCTTTTTTTGTTCTCATCAGTATAGCAAGCCTGCTTCTGAGTGCCATTCATCCCCCATTCATCAAAATTCCGGGAGGACTGTGGGGATGTTATCTGATCTATCTGCTGGCGGCTTCAATCATCACCAGTATCCAGATCAAAACCTTCCGCTACTGCCTGATCTTGCCTATTCTGTTCATGGCCATGCAGCTTAGCTGGGGAAGCGGTTTCCTGATCGGATTGTTCAAGACCTATAAACGCAATCCGCTATAATCGATCCCCATCCTGACCTCAATCAATCCATAAAAATCGTTTCAAAGTCTCGATCAGTATATAATCGTCAACCGGTTTCGACAGATACTCATTAAATCCCATCGATAGCAATCGTTTGCGTTCGCCCTCCAATGCATACGCCGTAAGCGCGATGATCGGGATTTGACTATTCTCTTTTCGAATGGCACGAGTCGCTTCCATCCCATCCATCAGCGGCATCTTGACATCCATCAGAATCAGACTGATATCCGGTTTGGCTTTCAGAATTTCCAGTGCTTCACATCCATTACGGGCATGCAGGGTATGATACCCATTATTTTCGAGCAATTCATTAAAATAGAGATAATTAATTTCTTCATCCTCGGCGATCAATATCAGGGGTTCACGGCGCGATGATTGGGTGGAGAGGGTAATAATCTCAAGAGGATTGCCGGAATCAGCGGCGAATGGTTTCCGACATGGAAGGGTAAAATAGAAAACAGAGCCGCTGCCCAATTCCGATTCCAGCCAGATATGCCCCCCCATCATACCGATATAAGCTTTACAGATCGACAGCCCCAACCCAAGCCCCCCATGGGTGCTTTTGATATCAATATCCGCCTGCCGAAAACGTTCGAATATGATCTCATACATGGCCGGATCGATCCCCTGGCCCTGATCCCGTACCGAAAACAACAGATCATTCTCGTGGAGTTCAAAACTCAACGAAACGGTACCCCGGCTAGAGAACTTGATCGCATTATCCAACAGATTAGCCAGGATTTGAAACAGTTTAGCGGAATCGGTCATGATCATCAAGTCCTGAAGCGAGCGCTCCCTGATCAGTCTAAGCTGTACCCCCTTCTGGAAAGCCTGAGAGGCATACTCTCCGATGACCCGGTTCAACAAGCGGATCAAATCGACGGATTCATACTCCAATTGTTCCTGGCCGGTATCGATCCGTGAAATGGTGATGGTGTCATTCAGGATCGTCATCAGTTGCCGGCTGTTGTCAAAGATCATTTGAAGATAGTACTGTTTCTTATCATCACCGATTTTGCTTTGATTCAGCAGATGAGCGAATCCGATGATTCCATTCATCGGAGTCCGGATCTCATGGGACAGGTTCTGCAAAAAGGCCGTTTTGAGCCGATCGCTTTCCTCGGCCCGTTTCATCGCTTCCGTCAGTTCATCATTTAACCGTTTCAACTCCTGATAGTTTTTCTCCAGACCCAACTGGGCCGTTTTCTGCTCGCTAATATCCCGTATGATACTGACAATATAAAGAATATTCTCGTTGATGACCCAATTGAGTTTAGCTTCGTAAAACCGTTCCGAATCGTCCATAACGCGGGACATAATGAAGGAATAGGATTTTTTTTTGAGAGCGAATTGAAGGACTTCATGATGGAATTGATCACCCAAGATGGTGGTTACGGAATGGTGCAGGCATTCATCCCGTTCCGTCCCAGTTTCAGCCGGCAGGATTGATTGATATAGGTGATGGAAATATCGGCCCGGTTGGTCACAAACACC
>JAGOEH010000205.1 GCA_017997825.1 Candidatus Delongbacteria bacterium
ATGCTGATTATTTTGATTTTCGTGATTCGGGCTTGTCTGGTCTAATGAACCGTAATCCGGATCGATCCGATCAAAGGCTCGGTAGTTCCTGTAGAACAGCCACCGTATCCACCGAAACGACCTTCAATCCCTTATCGATCTGGCGGATAATTCCTTTCAGCACCTGATTGGGAGCCAATTCAATCCATAGGGGAACCTGCATTTGTCGTAGATCATCGATCAGATCGGTCCATCGGACCGGACTGGTGATTTGGCGGACCAACAGATTTTTAATCTGATCCGGATCAGCCGGATAGGCTTGGGCCGTAACATTACTATAAACGGGAAATGCCGGTGGATTAAGGGTAACGGTAGACAAAAACTCAGCCATCTGATGGGCGGCCGGTTCCATAAAGGAGGAATGCCAGGGGCCGCTGACATTCAGGGGAACGATTTTGAGGGCTCCAGCCTGCATCATTTGGTTTCCGGCCTGTTCCAGCAATCCGCTTTCTCCCGACAGAATAACCTGTTTGGGAGAATTGATATTGGCGATGGTGATGACTCCGAATGAGGAGAGTTGAGCGACACAGGCTTCGATTTTATCCAAACTGAGGCCCATCACGGCCATCATGCCTCCCCGGCATTGCTCCGCGGCTTGCTGCATGCTTTTACCCCGTTTGGCCACGGCGGCAATCACACCGGGAAGATCAAAAACCCCGGCTCCATACAAGGCCACATACTCACCCAATGAATGTCCGGCGGCGGCCTTAATCTCGAAACCGGTTTCCCGTCTCAATACTTCCAGCCCGGCGATACTGACCGTTGTCAGGCACACCTGAACATTATCCGTCCGGGTTAGTAGATCGTCGGGCCCTTCAAAACACAGACGGCTGACCGGGATTTTGGCGACCTGTTCCGCCAGCTCAAAAATCTCACGAACATACGGAAACGCATCGTAAAAGCTCTTTCCCATTCCGACATACTGAGACGCCTGTCCGGGACCTAATACGACAGCCTGCATCACATCTCCTTTCATGACAACAGTTTTTCAGCCGTTTGACGAATCAGGTTGCCATCCGCTTTGCCTTTTAACCGGACTGAAGCTTCTTTCATGACTTTACCGAAATCCTTCTTGCCGGATGCACCGACCGACTGGATGATGGTTCGGATTTCCGCTTCCACCTGGTCGGCATTCATCTGTTCCGGCATGAATCTCGATAAAAACTTATACTCAAACTCCTCCTTGGCGGCCAGTTCGATCCGGCCGGCTTTGGTGAACTCCTCGATCGATTCTTTCCGCTGTTTGATCATCTTGGATACGATGCTCAGATAATCATTCTCATCCAGTTCTTTTTTCATCTTTTCGATTTTGTAGTATTGGATAGCGGATTTGAAACTTCGGATCGCATCCAGTTTCATGGAATCCTTGTTTCGCATGGCATCCTTCAACAAATCGGTCAATTGTTTTTCCAGGTCAACCATAGTTATCCTCCTTGAAAGTTCAAACGACTTGATAGTGGGGGCGGCGGCCGTTCAGTACCGCCGTCAGATCATCGATCACCATCCGGGTCATGCCGGCACGGGTTTCCTGGGTGGCGCTGCCGATATGGGGCAACAGGACCACCTGATCCAGTCGGCGCAGATCGGAATGAACGGCCGGTTCATGTTCATAAACATCCAGGCCGGCCGCCCAAATCCGGTGATGGATCAAGGCCTCGGCCAAGGCATTCTCATCCACCAGGGGTCCCCGGGCCGTATTGATCAGAATAGCGGTCGATTTCATTTTGTCAAACGCCCGGTTATCGATCAGGTGATGGACCGCCGGGGTGTAAGGTAAATGAAGAGAAACCACATCCGAGATTCTCAGCAGCTCGTCCAGCGAGACATAGACGGCATTCCACTGCTTTTCCCGATCCGGCTCCAGTCTTCGGCGCTGATGGTAAACAATTTTCATTCCAAAGGCCTGGGCCCGCTGGGCAACGGCCTGACCAATCCGTCCCAGTCCGATTATTCCGAGTGTCTTGTGCTGGATGGATAGTCCCAGCTGATCTCCCGGAGTCCAGCCGGTGAATTGGCCGGTTCGGGTCAGCCGTTCACATTCCACGGCTCGCCGACTGGCCATCAAAATCAGCATCAAGGCCACATCGGCCGTGGCATCGGTCAGCACCCCCGGGGTATTGGTCACCACAATCCCATGATCTTTGGCATACTCGACATCAATATTGTTATACCCGACAGCATAATTGGAAATCACCTGAATCGCCGGAGCCAATTGTATCCTGGCCGAATCCATCCGGTCGGAGAGCAGCGTCACCATGCCCTGCGGATTGAATTCCGTCAGACTACGCTCCAGATTCCCCGATTCCCCCGGCTCCATGACCCGAATCTCATAATCGGGGTCGCCGAGGAAACGCCGATAAACGTCACCCGGCAACGGAGAGGTCATCAATACCCGCTTTCTCATGTCTCCTCCTGTAACATCCATCAACGGAATTCCTTTTTCATCTCATTATCTCACGCTGCTCCAAACCGAACTGATCAGCATCTGAACGGATCACGCAACCCGTTCCGTTCATGATTGCTCGGCATAGCAGCAACACAACAGGATCCCGAATAATATACAGTAGATTTTATCAGAAATCAAGTTATTTTCGTTCCGTAATAACACGGCCGGACCCTCCAGCCGATATTCAAGAAGTCAGGATGACATCGGCCGGACCGATGCACAAGACGAAAACAAGAACAGGAAAAGGGGGATTCATGCGATGTACTCTAATCAAAGCCGTAGATAAACACTTGCATTCATTCGGATTTGGTACTATATTAGCTGCAGAAACCGGAACAGATCCTCTGATGGCAGAATGGATATCCCGGTCGGATGAATCGTTGTATTAGACAATTCAGGAGGAGATCATGGTATCGAATAGCTTACGGAAGGGAATCCCTGACCGATGGTCAAGGCTTCACCACACTCGAGGATTGAAATTATGTCTGATGATAGGATGGATAGTAACAGGGCTGATGATGGTGGTTGAGGTTTCTCAGGTGAAAGCGGATCAGGCCGGATTCCAATATCGGAAGCAAACCGTCATGATTCCGATGCGGGACAGCGTCAAACTGGCCACTGATCTTTATAAACCGCTGTTTGGAACCCAATGGCCGGTCATTCTGATTCGTACCCCTTACAATAAAAATAGTTTCAAGCTGGGAAGTTTTGAGATTACTGGATTATTGCCGAGTTTACTGGGTGTGGTGGTAGCGATCCAGGATACCCGGGGCCGGTATGAATCGGAGGGCATCGATTCGGTATTTTTAGACAGCGGCTGGGGAATCCGGCAGGATGGTTATGATGCGATTGAGTGGATAGCGGGTCAAAGCTGGTGTAACGGCCGGGTATGTATCATGGGTCCCTCCGCCATGGGAATCAATACCTATCTGGCGGCCGGGGCGCTCCCTCCCCATCTGACCTGTGCCGTCTCGATTGTCGCCCCATCCGATCTTTACAGTCAGGCCATTTATCAAGGCGGGTGTTTCCGGGAGGAGATGGTTGACGGCTGGCTGGAAGGGATCAATTCCGAGTATATGCTGCCCTATATCCGGCAGCGTCCGCTGAGGGATTCACTATGGGAATCGGTCAGTTTTGAGAACCGGATTTCCCAGGTCACTATCCCGATCCTGCACATCGGGGGCTGGTATGATTGTTTCAGCCAGGGGAATATCCGGGCTTTTCAGCAGATGTGCAGCCGGGGAGGAGAATCCGGCCGGGACCGCCAGTACCTAATGATGGGCCCCTGGGTTCATCAGAATACCATGTCGGATGGTAAAACGGGGGAAATCCAGTACCCGAACATCAATAGTTATTCCCAGATCAATTTTATTCTGGATTTTATTACCGGATATCTGAACCGAGATGATCCCGACCTGTCGTCTTACCCCAGGATCAGCTATTATCTGATGTCGCCGACTAATGAATCCGGCGATGGGGCCAATGACTGGATGGAAGCCGACATCTGGCCTCCGGTCACCGATTCACTTTTAATTTATTGCCATTCCGAGCAACGGCTCCAATCATCTCCTCCGGCCGGTTCCGCCGGTTCCCTCTCTGTATCTATCGATCCTTTCAATCCGGTTCCGACCATCGGGGGAAACAATCTGAACCTGAACGCCGGGCCCTATCAACAATCATCGCTCGACGGCCGGAATGATATTCTGACCCTACAAACCCCGGTCCTGGAAAATAAGATTATCATTACCGGTGAAGTCCTGTTCCGCTGCTGGTTCCAATGCAACCGTCCCGATGTGGATATCTGCGTCAAACTTTGCGATGTCTATCCGGACGGCCGGGTTTTCAACATCCTGGACGGTATTGCCAAGGGACGATATCGCCAGGGAGTCAGCGAAGAACATCAACTGTATCCTGATTCCGTCTATCACATGGAGATCAGCCTGTGGTCGACCGCCTATCAATTCAATCCCGGCCATCGGATCCGGCTGGACATCTCGGGCAACAACTATCCCCGCTTCAGGGTCAATCCGCATCATGGTCAGGGATTGTTCGACTCGACTCAAACCGCGTTGACGGCTAATCTGGAAATCCTGTGCGATACCGAGCATCCCAGTCACCTATACCTACCTGCCGTCCCAGTACCCCTTACCCCGGTCAGCGAGGCAGTCACCCCTTCCCACCGGGATTCATTACACCTGTTTTCGATCTATCCCAATCCCGCTCAATCGCTCATCCATATCCCCTATCATTGGGCGTCATCATCCCCCAAGACGGTGCAATTGAAACTATATACCGTAACCGGCATCATAGCCAAGCAATGCCCGGACATTTTGAGCCCGGGTCTGCACACCATCACGATCTCCACCGGGGATCTTCCCAGCGGTATCTATCTAATCCGGATCGAGGGAGCGGAAACCGTCCATTCATGCAAAGTGACCGTGATTCATTGAGCCGGAATGATACCTTTTTCGATTTTTAGACTTGACTTTCGGGGCTTAAATCATATATTGGAACCGGAGTTGTCCCACTCCTGCATTCCGATTACCCTCCCAGATCCCGGGACATAATTAGAGGATTGGGAATTGATCAATCAACCATTATCAGGGAGTATTACGATGGCGGATTTATATAAGCAGGCCGGGGTAGATATAGAAGCCGGCAACCGGGCGGTCCAAGAAATCAAAAGCCTGGTGAAAGAGATTCAGAATCCCAATGTTATTTCTTCGATTGGAGGATTTGGGGGATTATTTGAGGTACCGACAGGGTCGTTCAAACGGCCGGTATTGGTGTCCAGTATTGATGGGGTTGGAACTAAGCTGAAATTGGCTTTTATGACGGGAATTCATCATACCATCGGCTCGGATTTAGTCAATCATTGCATCAATGATATTCTGGTTCAGGGAGCTATCCCGTTGTTTTTTATGGATTATATCGGGACATCGGGATTATCGCCTGAGATTATAGCCGGGATTGTCAGGGGGATAGTGAATAGCTGCAAAACCTACGGTTGTGCTCTGCTGGGTGGGGAAACGGCCGAAATGCCGGGATTCTATCAGAACAAGGAATATGATGTAGCCGGATCGATTGTGGGAATTGTGGATTACAACCGGATCATCACCGGTCGGGATATTGCGCCCGGGGATGTCATCATCGGACTGCCCTCCAGCGGATTACACACCAACGGGTATTCCC
>JAGOEH010000206.1 GCA_017997825.1 Candidatus Delongbacteria bacterium
GAATGCCGTCGATGCCATCCCTGAATCTCAGTCCGGCCGAATCGAAATACGGTTGCATCATGACGAACAGCCGGCCGCTTCCAAACAACGCTGGGAGTATATCACCAAAACCCCCTCCAGTCTGGCCCGTCAGATTCAGCTTGAAATCCGGGACAATGGAAAAGGGATCCCCCCCCAGCATGTCAATTCTATCTTCAATCCTTTTTTTACCACCAAAGAAAACGGAACCGGGCTCGGCCTGGCTATCGTAAAAAAGATTATCACCCTCCACCGGGGCGAAATTACCGTTCAATCCGAATCAGATCAGGGCACGGTTTTCACCATCCTGCTGCCCGGTATCGCCTGACCGGATGGACTTATTCAGCCATCAAGGAGTCAACCATGAACGATTTTAGAATTCTGGTAGTCGATGACGAAGAACTCATGAGGGATTATGTATCGGAAACCCTGATCCGCAAAAACTACCAGGTCGATATAGCCCGAAATGGGAAAGAGGCCCTGGCCAGAACCGACGATAACCAGTACCATCTGATCATTACCGATATGAAAATGCCGGAAGTGACCGGGATGGACCTGCTCAAGAGCGTTAAATCAAAATGCCCGGAAACCTTTGTGGTCGTGCTGACCGCTTACGGAACGGTGGAGAACGCGGTGGAAGCCATGAAACTGGGCGCGTATGACTATCTGATGAAACCCTGTACCGCCGATGAGATCGAAATGCTGGTGGAGCGGGTCATCCAGTTTCAGAATCTTCTGGTTGAGAATAAAATCCTCAAGAGTCAGCTTCATGAAAAATATGATATGCAGGCCATCATCGGACGAAGCTCGGTTATGGATCGGGTCTTCGAATTGATCCACACGGTTTCCAATACCCGGGCCACGGTCCTGATCCAGGGTGAAAGCGGAACCGGCAAGGAGCTGGTGGCCCGGGCCATTCACTATAACAGCTCTCGCAAGAACAATAACTTCATCAAGATGAATTGCGCCGCCCTGCCGGAAGGCTTGATCGAAAGCGAGCTTTTCGGACATGAAAAGGGATCCTTTACCGGCGCTATTCGACGGACCACCGGGAAATTCGGGCTGGCCGACGGCGGAACCATTCTGCTGGACGAAATCAGTGAAATCTCGCCCAGTCTGCAGGCCAAACTGCTGAGAGTACTGCAGGAGCGGGAATTCGAACGTATCGGCGGCAATCAAACCATCAAAATCGATGTCCGGATTGTTGCCACCACCAACCGCGACCTGAAAATCGAAATCGAGAAAGGCAATTTCCGCGAAGATCTCTACTATCGATTGAATGTCTTTCCTCTGGTCCTGCCTCCGCTTCGGGACCGCAAGGAGGATATCCCCTTGCTGGTTCAGCATTTCATCGAACGCTTTTCGCTGGAAAACGGATTACCCATCCGCAGTGTCGAACCCGAATCGATGGAAAAACTGCTGAGGCATGACTGGCACGGCAACGTCCGGGAACTGGAAAATATCATCGAACGCGCCGTCATCATCTCCAAAACCCCCAGTATCACCCCCCAGGATATCTGCCTGGATGATGCCCCGGCCGGCACTCCCCGTTCATCAGCCGGCGACGGACTTTCCATTCCGTTCGGTCAGTCCGGCTCCACGCCACCATCCGGAGAATCCAAGCCTTTTCATCCCCGGACACTGGCCGAGATGGAACGCAACGCTATCCTTTCCGCTCTTAAACAGTATAACAACAATCGGACCAAAGCTGCGGAAGTCCTGGATATCAGCATCCGAACCCTGCGTAATAAACTCCATGAGTATCGTGACACCGGCGTCCTGCCGCCTGAATTTGAACTCAAACAGGATTAAACCTTGTCTGATTTTGAACCGGTTCCCTTTAATCTTCAGTACTATAAAAAAAACCTGAGATATTACGATCAGGAAGAATTGATCGATACTCTGCTGAAAATTATCGACAATACCGTTTATAACCAGCAACTGCAGGATAATTTCACCCGGCTGGAAGAGATCATTTTCTCCGAAAAGAATATTCATCGGATGATGACCAAGGTCATCGACCGCATGATCCGGGGATTTGAGGTGGATTATGCCGTTTTCGCCATCAATGCCAATTCCGAGAATTATCGATGGATCGGGGATACGGAGCGTCCCGGGATCCGGGCAGTCGATCCGGCTATCTGGCTCTCTCTCAAACTGGATGATTCCATCCGTATTTATCCCCATTATCATAAACTGTTTTCTCCCTTCTTCGGTGAACCCGAATCGTTGACCATCCAATCCGCCATGATCATTCCGGTTCGCTTGGATGACGATTCCAATCTGGCATTGTGTCTTGGCAGTCAAAATCCTGATCGCTTCCCCTCCAATCTCCAAACCGGTTATCTTTCCACCCTGGCTCTCAAACTGGGACTGGGAATCAAAAACCTGATTTACCAGCGCCGCTTGGCCAATACCGTCAAGGAGAAGGATGAACTGGCCGGCCGCTTGGCCGTTCAGAATCAGGAACTGATCAAACTCAATCACCTGAAAGATGAGTTTTTGAGTGTCGCATCCCACGATCTGCGGAGTCCCTTGACCGGAATCATCGGCCTGGCCGAATTGATCGTGTCCGACCAGACCCTGCCGGAAAAATACCTCAACTGGATGAAAACCATCATCCAAACCGGAAACAAACAACTGACCTTCATCAACGAACTCCTGACCGTACTGCGCTCCCAAAACGGAAAACTGATTCTGAAACTGAGCCGGTTCAATCTGAGCGATCTGCTGACCGTTGTGATCGAGGATCATCAACCCCTTTGGCTGAAAAAGGAGTTGTCCGTCAAGCTGTTGGCGGAAGACACACCATGTATGATTCGGGGGGATTGGGAGAAACTTCAGCAGGTTTTCAATAATCTGGTATATAATGCCGTCAAATTCAGCTATCCTAAGGGGGAGATCCGGATTGTGATTCATCCTCCGGTATCGGGTGATTGTCAAATCGAAATCATCGACCAGGGAATGGGATGGGAGGATCTGGATCCGGAAAAGCTGTTCAATTCGTTCACTCCCTATGGGCGATTGGGAACAGCGGGAGAACCATCCTCCGGTTTGGGATTGTCCATCTGCTCCAATCTGATTCAACTGCATGGCGGGCGGATCAGCGCTGCCAGCCGGGGGCTGAACCAGGGAGCGGTCTTTACGGTCATGCTTCCCCTCGATCCACCGGTGAAATCATGAATCCCGAGATTCAACCCAGGTGGGATACCCGTCGTCACACCCTGATCTGGAATCACGCCCTGCTGCTGCACGGCTGCGATATTCCCTGTTCCATCCATCCTCCCCAGCCGATGCTTCCCCTGGGAGAACCCGGCCGGCAGTTCGATTTCGACTGTCACGCCTCAGGCCTGACAATCCGCTATAATCAGCAGACGGTCCTGAAACTGGGAGGGGGTTACGGCTCCCACCTTCAGCATCCTGTCCAATTCCAGGGCCGCTTTCAGTTCTATACCCTTTCCCATCATTTTTTCTGGAAATGGAAAAATCTGAAAATCAGATTGAAATGCTACTATCATTTATCCGGGCACATGCTGGTGATACGCCTTGATCTGCAATCGGTTCCCGGAATCCGGCCATCCGATTTCAAATTAAAGTCCGGAGAGGAAAACGAGCCGGGTGCTTCAAAAGAATCCGACCGCCTGAACCTGGAATGCCATTCTTCGGTCAAATCCTATCCCCAGCGCCATTTTTATCCCTTGATCCGGATACCCTCCGCTACGGAACTTGATATGGTTAATGTGGAGATCGTTCCCGGTCTGTCACGCGGCCAGATGATGCTGACCATTCCGGTTCCGATTCCTGACGGTAATCGTGTCAATGAGGTGCCGGGGAAACCCGTAAATTTCAAACAGGAAGATAGCCTTTGGGTTCAGCATTCTCAGCGTTCCCGTTTATTGTATGATCAGCAGATGATCTTTTCCGGGAAGACGGATATCCTTCGTCACTACTTGATCGGGATCTATGAGCGGAGCTTGTATAATACCGATTATTCCCGTCTGGAGCCGCTGAAATTTGTTCATCTCCGGGAAGGAACTCTATCCTTTTCACCGCCGGATCCGGCCTGGGGGCATCGTTGCTGGTTTGTGCAGTATTATCCCAATCAACTGTGGATCACCGGTGAATACCTCAACCGGGATATTATAAAACTGCTGGTTGTTTCAAAGGGAATGAACCTGGTGCGGGTAGAGCTTCCAAGCCGGAACTACCGTTTGATCGATGTCTCCACCAACCAAACCCTGCAGGCCGGACTGGACAACGAAACCCTCGATCTTTCTTTTGGGGATCGGCATGTTTTTTATATTGACAGGATTTAAGATTTTTACTATAGTTATCGAAAACCATTGTGTCCATCAAGACCGCCCGGGCCTTATCAGCCGGGACACGGCACCGGATGTCCGCCCGCCGTTCCGATCGGCTGGGTTGATATAGTGGGCGGCCTGATGTAGCCAAGAGAGTCACGAGGCGATAGCTTGCCCGTTATTGTGCGCTGCAGTCCGGTAATACCTGGTGCTGTCGGATGATCCATTGGTTGAAAGATTGTACGATCTGATTGGGATCGATCCGGTGATAACAGGCCAGATCGGGGCATGGTTCCTGACAAGGGCCGCACGTGTGCACGCTATTAAAAAGATGGATCTCGGAGGATGAATAGTGAAGCGGGGAAAAAACCTGTTCATTGCCGGGGCCCCAGATGATAAACATCGGGATTTGAGGGATCGTGGCCAGATGCATGATGCCGGAATCGACACTGATCAGCCCGCGAGAGGCTTTAATCAGATAGAACAGTTCGCTCAAATCGGTTTTTCCCGCCAGATTGAGGAATGGAACGTTCAGTAAGCGGGCATAGGCTAGATTGGCTTGATAATCGCGGGATGTGCCGATCAGAACCGCACCCCAGCCCTCGGGAAACACCAGCCCGGGACCGATTTTTTCCCACAATTCCATCGGCAGGGATCGGCCGGGACTGTGTCCAACCAGGCTGATGATGACCGTGTGGTTCCAGGGAATGGATTCAATCCGGCCCAGAAGTCTCAAGCGGGCTTCCGGTTCAGGATAGAAACTCAGCTCCGTCCGGTTGGATTCGATTCCGAGAAATTTCAGCAATTGCAGATTGCGCTGGACTTCACGTGGTTCATGATCGTCAAGATGATCCGTATAGAGCCATTTCCAGCGGTCCCATCCCGGAGAATAATAAAAGGCCCTTCCGAATCCATAGCGTTTAGGAATTCCCATCAGAAACGCTTTCAGAGCATACCCGGTTTCCATGCTGGAGACCAGAACGGCATCATAATGCCGGCGCCGGATCGAGCGGAGAAAAGCCCATCGCTCCCGCCAGTTTGGCCGGGTGTAAAGATCGTTTTCATTCCATATCCGGCCGATATAGGGATAATGCCGCCAAAACTCCAAGCCGAATTCCGATCCGGTAATCAGATCGATCTTAATCCCTGGATAGCGGTGATGTAACGCTTCCATCACCGGGGTGAACAACAGACTATCCCCCAGCTTGAATTTTCTGACGACCAGGATTTTCTTAAGGTCATTCTGCATGCCGGTATATTAACGAAATGTTTCTTTGTTTGTCAAGTTTATTCTGATCTTTTAAAAAGGCCGACCTATGTAG
>JAGOEH010000022.1 GCA_017997825.1 Candidatus Delongbacteria bacterium
ATATGAACGGATAACCCGTGAAACACAAATCAGAATGACGATCAATCTAGATGGTCAGGGACAAAGCCGGATCGATACCGGGATCGGTTTTTTTGATCATCTGCTCGAAAATTTTGCCAAGCATGGACTGGTGGATCTGGAAGCGGATATAAAGGGCGATCTGCATGTGGATCAGCATCATACTGTCGAAGACACCGGTATCGCTCTGGGGGAACTGATTAAAAAAGCCTTGGGGGATAAAAAGGGAATCGCTCGGACCGGGTTTTTCATTTTTCCAATGGATGAAAGTTTGGTGCTCTCGTCGCTGGATCTCTCCGGTCGTCCCTATCTGGTTTTTCAGGCCCAATTCAAGCATAAACGGGTGGGAGAGTTTGAAACCCATTTGACTGAGGATTTTTTTCAGGGATTCTCAACGGCCCTGGGGGCCAATCTGCATATCCGGGTCGATTATGGGCGCTCCGATCATCATAAGATCGAAGCCATTTTCAAATCGGTGTCCCGGTCGCTTCGGATGGCCTGTGCGCTTGAACCTAGAATCCGGGATCAAATTCCCAGTACCAAAGGAACATTATGATAGGAATTATTGATTACGGCGCCGGAAACTTAGAATCAGTCCAGAAGGCGCTGACCTATTTGGGAGTTGAGAGTCGAATTGTTGGTCAACCCGATGCTCTAGAGTGTTGCCGGGGATTGATTTTACCCGGAGTCGGTAATTTCGGTGCGGCGGTTCAAACCCTTCACCGAAATGGTTTATTTCCTGAAATCAAGGCCTGGTTGGAACAGGACCGTCCTTTTTTAGGAATATGCCTGGGAATGCAGCTATTGTTTCAAAACAGTGAGGAATCGCCTGCTGCAGAGGGATTCGGGATTCTTTCCGGGGAGGTCGTTTGGTTGAAAACCCCCAAAATACCCCATATCGGGTGGAATGGGGTTCGGGTGATCCGGGCGGGTGATCTGTGGGATGGTATTCCGAATGAATCTTTTTTTTATTTTCTGCATAGTTTTATTGCTCAGCCTGGGGAGTCGGAACCGATTCTGGCTCAAACCGATTATTATGGAGATTTCCCGGTTGTTTTCAATCGCGGCCGGATTTATGGAGTCCAGTTTCATCCCGAAAAGAGCGGCCGGATCGGATTAAGGCTGTTGAACAATTGGAGCCGATTATGTTAGCCATTCGTATCATACCGTGTTTGGATATCGAAGACGGCCGGGTCGTCAAGGGGATCAAGTTCAAGGGGATTAAGGATGCCGGGGATCCGGTGGAATTGGCCGCGCGGTATAATGATCAGGGCGCGGATGAACTGGTTTTTCTGGATATCGGCGCCTCCTATCGCAGCCGTCAGATCATGATTGATGTGGTCAAAAAGGTCTCCAGTCAGGTTTTTATTCCGCTGACGGTCGGCGGGGGAATTCGGAGTGTCGAGGATATGCGCCAGGTATTGAATGCCGGAGCGGATAAGGTTTCGGTCTGTACCTCGGCTCTGGATGATCCTGATTTGATTACCCGGGGAGCGCAGGCTTTCGGATCCCAGTGTATTGTGCTGTCCATCGATGCCATGCGCCATGGGGATACCTGGATGGCTTATACCCATGGGGGTCGAAAACCCAGTTCATGGCCGGCCATCGAATGGGCTCATCGGGGTGCTGAACTGGGCGCAGGCGAAATTCTGCTCAATTCCATCGAAATGGATGGTACCCAGCAGGGATACGATCTCGAATTGACCTCCCGTATTGCCCAAGCCCTGCGGATTCCGGTCATCGCTTCCGGAGGAGCCGGTACCCTGGACCAGATCCGGGATGGGATCGTGAAAGGAAAAGCCGATGCGGTCCTTTTAGCTTCTCTCCTCCATTATCAACAGTTAACCATCCAGGATATCAAAGTCTATCTTAAAGAGAATGGAGTTATGGTACGATGATTATTGCTTCAATTGATCTGATGGGAGGGAAAGCGGTTCAGCTCAAGCAGGGGCGTGAAAAGATACTGGAACGTGATCGGCCGGAGGAATTGGCCCGCGACTTTGACCGTTACGGGGAGATCGCGGTGATCGATCTGGATCAGGCGATGCAGACCGGGGACAATACGGACGTGATCAAACCGCTGCTGAAACTGGGCGATTGCCGGGTCGGAGGCGGCATCCGATCGATGGAAAAGGCCAAACAGTGGATCGCCCTGGGTGCCAAGAAGGTGATTCTGGGATCGGCAGTTTTTGAAAATGATCAATTGAATATACCCTTGCTGGAACAGGTATCAAACGCTGTCGGTAAAGAACAGATTATCGTGGCCGTTGATGCCCGGCATGAAAAGATCGTAACCCGGGGCTGGACCCATCAGACCGGTCTGGATCTCTATGCCGCCGCCCAGGTCATCCAAAACTACGCTTCCGAACTCCTTTTTACCTGCGTGGAACGGGAAGGCACCATGACCGGAATCGATCTGGATCAGGTCCGCCGTCTTGATGAGGCCGTCACTATAAAAATCACCGCCGCCGGCGGGGTCCGTCAGCTCGATGAAATCCGGCAGCTCTCCGCGCTGGGAATCGATATTCAGTTGGGTATGGCCCTATATACCGGCGCTATTCGATTGGATGATGCCTTTATGGCGGGTCTTAACTGGAATTCCGGTCTGATCCCGACCATTACCCAGGATCAAACCGGCCAGGTTTTGACACTGGCTTACAGCTCTCCCGAATCCCTTCATAAGGTTTTTGAAACCGGCCGGATGTGGTTTTTTTCCAGGTCCCGCCGGAAACTCTGGATGAAAGGGGAGCAATCGGGGCATACCCAGGAAGTCCTTCGCCTGAGAGCCGATTGCGACCGCGACAGTCTGCTGGTTACGGTTTGTCCCCAGGGCCCGGCCTGCCATACCAATCAATACTCCTGTTTCGGCTATAAAAACTTTGCCTGGGAAGATCTGCTGGATGTCATTCGGGACCGTCTCGAAAATCCCTCTCCCAATTCCTATACGGCCAAACTGGATGATAAATTATTACGGCTCAAAATAATGGAGGAAGCCGAAGAGGTATGCGACGCCCAAAAGCGGGACGATATTATCTGGGAAGCGGCCGATGTTCTTTACTTTTTATCGGTCCTTTTGGTTAAAAATAAGATCGGTGTCCAGGATGTTCTCCATGAACTCAATCGCCGGAGAAAAAAGTGAAAATTGTTCAGTTGACGGAGCTTAGCTCGGATTTTATTCAGCCTCAGATCATGAACCGGATCGATTCGGTTCGGTCGATTCTGGATCGGATTCGCTTGGAGGGTGATCCGGCTGTGCGGGATTATTCACGGAAGTTTGATCAGGTCGAGTTGGAGGAATTCAGGATCGGCCGGGATGAGATCATGACCGCCCATCACCGGATGCCGGATGATCTGAAAGCGGCCGTAACTCAATCGGCCTGTAATATTCGCCGTTTTGCCCAGCGCCAGTTCCAACAGTTCGAGAATTTTGAGATTGAGATTGAACCCGGGGTGGTCACCGGCCAGCGGGTGATGCCGCTGCAACGGGTTGGAGTATATGTGCCCGGGGGACGCTTCCCGCTGATTTCTTCCGTCCTGATGGGAGTGATTCCGGCTCAGGTGGCCGGAGTGGAAGAGATTATGGTTTGTTCTCCGCCCGGTTTTCAGGGGAGTTGTCATCCTCATATTCTGGCTGCTGCACATATCCTGGGTATTACGGAGATTTACCGGATCGGGGGAGTACAGGCGATTGGTGCCATGGCGTACGGCACCCATTCCATCCGCCGGGTTAACAAAATCGTCGGGCCGGGTAATCAGTATGTCGCTCAGGCTAAAAAAGAGGTCTATGGTTCGGTCGGTATCGATTTTATCGCCGGTCCCAGTGAAATTATGATTATTGCCGATGCCTCGGCCGATCCCGATCGAGTGGCGGCGGATATCCTGAGTCAGGCCGAACATGATGTCGATGCCTCCGCCATTCTCATTACCGATTCCCAGGAACTGGCCGAACAGGTTCAGGCCAGGGTGGACGCCCGTTTGGCTGAATTGTCGACTCGTTCGGTGGCGATGATTTCACTGGAGCGGAACAGTCTGATCATTCTGGTCCGCCGTCTGAGCCAGGCCGTCGAGATCGCCAATCTGAAAGCTCCCGAGCATCTGGAGCTCCAAGTCAAAGATAGTGCCGGCCTGATTCCTGATCTGAAGAATTTCGGCAGTCTCTTTATCGGGTCATGGTCCACTGAACCTTTAGGGGATTACAGCAGCGGGCTCAATCATACTTTGCCGACCAATCAAAGTGCCACCTATACCGGCGGATTGAGCGTCAAGGATTTCATTAAACTGCAGACCTATCTGAAGTGTAATGCTCAAGGGATTCGACAGATCGGACGCAGTGCCGTAATTTTGGCCGAAGCGGAAGGGCTTTCAGCCCATGCCGAGGCAGTCCGCGCCAGGCTTTAATACCCGGCCTGGCCGATCAACGGGACAAAAATACAGGATGTCAGATTCTCCGATCTGATTCTCTCCCCGTTCTTTTCAATCCGCATCAGGGACTGACACCAGCGAGGACCAACCGGGAGCACCATCATTCCTGCCTCAACCGATAATTGTGCGATCAGCCGGTCCGGTATTTGCGGAACCGCGGCGGTGATGATGATTCGATCAAATGGAGCCTTCTCGGGCCAGCCCAGACTTCCATCCCCGATTTCATACTCGATATTCTTAAATCCAAGCCGGTCCAACGTTTTTCGGGCTGCGTGACTCAAGGTCTCGATCCGCTCCATGCTGAATACCCAACGGCTCAATCCGGCCAGGACCGCGGTTTGATACCCGGATCCGGTTCCAATCTCCAATACCCCTTCCGTTCCTTTCAATCGAAGCAATTCAGTCATGTACGCCACCATATACGGCTGCGAAATCGTCTGCCCCTCTCCGATCGGCTGCGGCTGATCCCGGTAAGCCTCTGCCCATTGATCTTCGGGCATGAATTCATGACGCGGGATGCTCCTCATCATGGCGATCACTTTCGGATCGGTCACTCCCCGTCTGATAATCTGAGACTCCACCATTTTTTGACGTTCGAATTCAAATATTCGCGGCTTTCGGAACACATTATCTCCTCTGATTGTCCAGCGTCTTATTAAAAAGTATAAACCTTCTCTTTTAAAAAAACAAGTCATGATTTTTTTTACTTGATTTTTATAGTTCTTTCTATTAAATTATAATATAGTTAAATTTCTTTTACCGGTTACCATTTATCACCAAGGAGGATTCTATGAAGAAGTATCGGTGTACAGTCTGCGGCTATATCTATGATCCGGAAGAGGGGGATTCCAGCTCCGGAATTGCTCCCGGAACCGCGTTTGAGGATCTGCCTGATGATTGGGTATGTCCTTCCTGTGGAGTTGATAAAGACGCCTTTGACCCGATGGATTAAAAAGGAGGTATTCTATGCCCGCGCGATTGGAAATCTATAAATGTGTTCACTGCGGCAACATTGTGGAGGTGGTTCATGGCGGGGCCGGCACGCTGGTCTGCTGCGGCGAACCGATGCAATTGGTAAAAGAGAATACCGTCGATGCGGCGGTAGAGAAGCATATACCGATTGTTGAACCAACCGATCAGGGAATCCGGGTACAGGTCGGGAGTGTGGTTCATCCCTCTGAAGAAAAACACTACATCGAGTGGATCGAACTGATCACCGATGGAGTGGCCTATCGGCAATTTCTGGAACCCGGAATGAAACCTGAAGCCTATTTCAACCTGAAACCGAAAACGTATACCGTCAGAGAATACTGTAACATTCATGGGCTTTGGAAAAACTGACAACCGAAAGGAACCCGGATCATGGTGATCAGTCAGAAAATGGAACAAGCTATCAACCAGCAGATCAATGCCGAATTGTATTCTTCCTATTTATATCTCTCCATGGCCGCTTATCTCGATTCCCAGAATCTCAAGGGAATGGCCCAGTGGATGAAGGCACAGGCTCAGGAGGAAGTACTCCACGCTATGAAATTCTACCACTATTTGTATGATCGGGGAGGCAAGGTTGTCCTGAAGGCGATCGATATGCCCCAGTCCGTCTGGGAATCCCCTCTCAAGGTCTTTGAAGCGGGGTATGAGCATGAACAGAAGGTAACGGTCATGATCCATGAACTGGTTAAACTGGCCAAGAAGGAGAATGATTACGCTTCGGAAGTGTTTTTGAGCTGGTATGTCAGTGAACAGATTGAGGAGGAAGCCGACAGCAGCGAGATTGTGGAAACACTCAAGATGATCGGAAAACAGGGGCCTGCTCTGATGCAGATGGATCGGAAGCTGGGAGAAAGAAAACTGGGTGCCGCTGAGGATGTTTAATCCGATGAAACGATAACCCAAGGCGGGAGAGCAATCTCCCGCCTTTTTTTTGGGTGCGCCCGGCAGGGCGCACCGGCTGGGGGGGTGAACCATGAAAAAAAATGACCTGCAAATCAGCCATGAGGCGGCCATACGGCCGATTGCAGAGATCGGTGAATCGATCGGAATCCGTCCCGATGATCTGATTCCATATGGGCGGTATAAAGCCAAGATTCCCTTGGACTACATCAAGGAATCTGCCGACGGACCAGCAGGATTAATTCTGGTATCGGCGATTACTCCGACTCCGGCCGGAGAGGGTAAGACGACCGTTTCAGTCGGTCTGGCTCAGGCTCTTAATCGATTGGGGAAGAAAACCATCGTTGTGTTGAGGGAGCCTTCGCTGGGGCCCATCTTCGGTATAAAAGGGGGAGCGACGGGTGGAGGGTATTCCCAGGTTATTCCGATGGAGGATATCAATCTGCATTTTACCGGGGATTTCGCGGCGGTTGAAAAAGCTCATAATCTATTGGCGGCCTTGATCGATAATAATCTGCAGAGCAAGACCTACAATCTGAATCTTGATCCGAGAACCATTCATTGGCGGAGGGTGCTGGATATGAATGATCGCTCCCTGCGCAAGATTATCGTGGGATTGGGAGGAACCACCCATGGGGTTCCAAGGGAAACCGGTTTTGATATTACGGCCGCTTCCGAAGTGATGGCAATTCTATGCCTGGCGGACGGAATCAAGGATCTGAAAAAGCGTCTTGGTCGGATTTTTGTGGGGTATACCGTTGATAAAAAGCCGGTTTATGCTGAGGATCTGAATGCTTCCGGTGCCATGGCCACCTTATTGAAGGATGCCGTGATGCCCAACCTGGTCCAGACCCTGGAGGGTGGGCCGGCCATTATTCATGGAGGTCCTTTCGCCAATATCGCTCATGGATGTAATTCCATTCTGGCTACCCGCATGGGACTGAGCCTGGGGGATTATGTGGTAACCGAAGCCGGTTTTGGATTCGATCTGGGGGCAGAAAAATTCTTTGACATCAAATGCCGCTATGGTAATTTAAAACCGCGGGCGGCGGTTCTGGTAGCGACCGTTCGAGCTCTTAAAATGCATGGAGGAGCCAAGCTGCAGGATATCACCCGGCCTGACCCCGATGCGGTTCGCCGGGGGTTGGTCAATCTGGACAAGCATATTGAAAACATGAATCATTTTGCGATCTGCCCTATCATTGCCGTCAACCGGTTTGAGAGTGACACCGATCAGGAGATAGCCCTGATCCGGGACCGATGTCGGGAATTGGGGGTTCGAAGTGCCCTGTGCGAGGTATTTGCCCGAGGAGGGGAAGGCGGACTGGAACTGGCGGAAGCCGTTCTGGATGTCACCTCCCGATGCAGCGGAGGCTTTACTCCGCTCTATGATTGGAACTGGAGCATCCAGGCCAAGGTTGAAAAAATCGCCAAAACAATCTATGGAGCCAGCGCCATCGATTATGCTCCTCACGCCCGCAACGATCTGAAAACGATTGAACGCTTGGGATTAACCCAGTTACCGGTTTGTATCGCCAAAACCCAAAAATCATTGTCGGATGATCCTAACTTGCTGGGCCGTCCCAAAGATTTTCTGGTCACCGTTCGGGAGATCGAGATTGCCGCCGGGGCCGGATTTGTGGTTCCGATCACCGGTGAAATTCTTCGGATGCCGGGATTACCTGAAAAACCGGCCGCGGTCGATATGGATATCGATGACCAAGGAAATATTGTCAACCTATTCTGATTCTATCTTGGGAATTCCATATTTCTGTTCGATTTTTTCATAGTAATCGATGACTTGACGGCAGTATATCCGTTTCGAGATGTAGTCTCCCCAATAAAAGTTGCGTTTGAATCCATAGATGATGATGTTTTTCAGTTTCTTGGGGGTGATGTCGAAATGAGTGACGGCCAGTTCAATTTCATGACTGACGGTGGTATTGGATACCAGCCGGTTATCGGTACACAGCGTCACCGATAGGCCTTCCTGGAGCATCCGTTTGAAGGTATGGTCCGAGAGGTTTTTCAAACTGGGATTGGTTTGAAGATTACTGGTCAGACATACTTCGATGGTGACCCGCCGGTTGGCGATATAATTGGCCAGTTTTTGGATATACTCTTCCCGGTCACTGATGGAGGAATCCTTGATGCGGTCGGTATCAAACAGATAGTATCCATGCCCGATCCGGTCCGTATACAGATAACTGATGGCCTGGAAAATCGATTCGGCCCCGTAGGCTTCTCCGGCATGAACCGTTTTTTTGAGAAAATTTTGGTGACAGTATTCATAAGCCTTTTTATGCTTGATGGCCGGATAGCCATCCTCCTGCCCGGCCAAATCGAATCCGACCAGCGGGATTCCGGTTTCACGTGCGATTTTAACGGCCCCTTTGGCCAGTTCCAGGGATGCCATCTGGATGATGTCATTATTACTGGAATGGGGATGGACAATGAAAAGATTCTTGAAATAGGGAGAGAACCCGGCGGTGAACATTCTCATGGCGCATACGATGATTCCGTAATGGAATGAGGGTTTACCCTCAAGGGTGACCTCGGAGGACGAATTGTATTCGTTCTGGGCTCGGTGCAGACCGCGATGGACGGCCTCCATAATCTGCTCAAAGCTGAGATCATGATGGATATGGAGCTGAGGGGCAAACCGAATTTCAATGTAGCATACCCCTTCCCGGATATTGTCCCAGGCCAGGTCATACGAAACCTGTTCCAACGCTTCCTGAGTCCGTAATACCGCACAGGTATACTTGAATCCGTGAAGGTATTCACCCAGATTGGCATACTTGTCTTTATAGACCAGTTCCCGTAATCCCGCTTCGGTATAAGAGGGTAACTCCACCTTGTATTCGCGGGCCAACTCAATCAAAGTGGAGATTCTCAGCGATCCGTCCAGATGAACATGCAGATCGGATTTGGGGATTTCCCGAATAAAGCTTGCAGGGTAGTTATGGGTCATACCAGCATCCTTACTTGGATTTTTTGGGATCCGGTTTGGGATTGGCCGGCTTGATTCTGAGACTGTCCGGCGGATTGGTGGCTTTCCGATGCTCGTCCAAGGCATGGGTGATCTTTTGCCAGATTGATGTGAATTTCTCCGGTTCTTCATCATAATGCTTCAAAAATGCTATAAATTCATCCCGGGTGGTTTTATGATCCCGGAAAAGCCGATCCTGAAGGATTTTTAGCGTATCCTGCTGATTCAGGTATCGTTCCGTCAGCAGGGTATTCTCTACATATAATTGAATGAAACGGTCATCGTTCAGTGAGGCCGTAGATTCCTGAGCGGTATGGAGCCCGATCGATCCCAGCCATAGGATCAGGGTGATCAGAATAGCTCTTGTCATGGTTTACTCCTTTGCTATAGTGAAATTCTTTGTTATAACTCGAATTTGTCCTGAATGTTCCAGTTTTATCGATTCCGGATTGATTTCGGTTTTTTCTCCGTCGATCTGGATCGGAATGGAACGGTGGATTTTCAGATCGGCCGAAGCCGCGTGATAAAGCGGGATAAGCTTCTCCAACCGACGGGATAAGCCGGGAATAAATCGGTTGAGTGCCAGCAGGATATAGTGATAAGGGCGATCGATGATGATGATTTCAAACTGTTTGTCATGAGTCGAATAATCATGATGCAGCTTGGAGCCGCCTCCATAGGATCGAATATTGCTGATCAGGATGGCTGTGATGGGAGAGGCCGGCGTGATGGATTGGATCTGATCGCCGGACTGAAGGATAATTTCAATGCTTCCGGGAGGAATCCGATATGGCAGGTCCAGCACTCCCCATCCGAAATAGAGGATTTTATTCAGTCCTGGGATTTTCATAAGATTCCCCAATTTATTCCGGGTTTGATGAAACCGGGCCAATACTTCGGCATCATATCCCAGGCTGCAGTAATTGATCATCGGGTATTGTCCGAGGCGATAGATGTCAAATCCTTGGGTATGGTTTGAGTGGAGTATCATGTGAACGCGCCGCTTCAGATCGGTCCAGGTGAAAAAGGGGGAAAGGGAGTTATTGAATCCGAATTCTCGTGCCAGGTCATTGCCGACTCCGATCGGGATAATCGAAAAACGGGCTTCAATCTGTTGTTTCAGCATATCATCCATGACCAGGGAGGCTGTTCCGTCTCCCCCAACAGCAATGATCAGATCCGGTATGGACTTGGTGTAATCAGCCGGCCATTCGATGCCTGTTTCACGGGTCATGATAATTCGGTACATGATTTCGGGATAGTTAGTCTGCATCAGGCGCGGTAATAAACGAGCGACCCGCAGCCCCAGCTTTTGTCCGGAAAAAGGATTGATGATGAAGTATAGATGATGGATATCAGGCATGATAGTTCAAAAGGTGAAGGGTCCGTTGATAGTTGTTCTGGAGATTGCATGCCTCGATGGCCGCCGCCGCCCGTCCGATCAGATTCAATTCCTCCAGATTATGATGCATATCGCTTCCGATCGAGATTGGAAGGAGGAATTCCGCTATCTGCTGTAATAGATCCGGATAATAATGAAAGTAGGGCTGCATCTCCTGATTGAGGTCGGGAAGACAATTCCGGTTTCCATCGGTGAGTTCAAGTCCCAGATCATTATCCCGCATTGCTTTCAGCAGATCCGGATAGTTTTTCTTCTTGATTCTGAACAGTTCCGCCATTTTCTGATCCTGCTCACTGAAAAGGGTATGCACCAGAAAAATCGGTCGGGGAAAGGCCCGGCGGATTTTCTCCAGTTTTTTAAAATCGCTCATTTCCCTCATGTATTCGATATTGATAAAATCAAAGGTTTGCAGCAGATCGGTCAAACGGAGATCAAAGGATTGGATATCCAGTTCGGCTCCCGCCAACAGAGTGAAGTGGGGAAAGGCCTGGCGGAGCTGTTGAATCCGGTCGCAATAGTGCTGAATCTGAACGGGTTTGAACAGTGATGGTTTCAAGGCCAGGCAATGATCGGAAAAACCCAGAATTTTAATATCAGGCGAGGATTGTGACAGGTACTCCAGGATAGTTTCGGGCAGATAATCTCCATCGGAGAAACGGGTATGAATATGGAGATTCATCAGGATATCAGGCATATCGTTAGTGGGTATCGGAGCGTTTATAGAGCTCTCTCAGTTTTTCCTCACGCTGTTCCTGGCGTTGTTTGATCATCTCTTCCCGCCGTTTCTGATAGCGTTTGATTCTGATCCGCATATAAAAATAGAGGACCAGGAGAATGATCAGCAGAATCAGGGTGGTAGTATTCATGGACTGTCCTTTCAATTCAGTTTTTACGGGCGACGGCATCATAAATAATGGTCAATCCGCCCAGCAGATTGACCAGAACGATGCTGCCGTAGCCGACGATGGCATACATGATGATGCTCTCACTGGTAATGCCGGCGCTTTGGTAGAACAACAGCATGCTCCATTCCCGGATTCCGGTTCCATTAGGGGTGATGGGAATCAGTTGGATGATATAGATGATCGGAGTATAAGCAAAAACCAATGAAAAGGGCAGGGTTATTCCGAATGAGCGGAATGTGGTAATGGTGACCAGAATCATGGACAGGTAAATCAAGAAGGTGATAATCAGGCTTTGTATGATGGAGCTGCGGTGATGGCGGTATTCCAGAAACGATTGCTGCATGCCGTGAATGGTCTCCCAGCCCTTTTTCCATAATCTGAATTCGAGCCGGTGGCTAATCGATTTTGACCAGCTCGGCATAAAGATCAGAACCAGCATTACGGTCATGGCAGTATAGATGCCCAGGGTGCATAGAATCAGATAGAACGGCAGGATTCGGATGGTTCCGGGATAGAGTATGACAATCAGGATGCCCATAACAATATACAGAATCAGTCCCATTAGACGGGCAAACATGACTGTACTGAAGGATTCGAGTTTGTTGTCGGTGGATTTGGACAACCGATAGGCTTTGACCAGGTCGCCGCTGAGGGTGGAAGGGAGAAAAAGCTGGATGAATAAGCCGAAAAAATGATATTTAAGCAGTTTCAGCCAGGATGGAGTGGTCGGATTTTTAGCCTGCAGCAGGATTTTCCAGCGGATGATATGGAAGATATTGGTCATCAGAGCCAAAAGGATGGTCAGACCAAAATAGTAAAAATTGACAGCATCTAAATACTGCAGCAGATTTTTGCCTTCGATCTGCTTGATGATCAGCCAGAAAAGGAAGAGCGTCAGAAGAATCTTGCCGGTGAACAGGAGGTGAGATTTTTTCATTTCAGGGTTTCATGGTATGCTCATCGAAATAGAAGGCATGATAGATCAAGACGGTCAACTCTCCTTTTTTCCATTCGGTGGCCGGGAGACCTGCTTTCATGCACAGATGGCCGAGAAAATCCTCTTTTTGGGGCAACTGATCCCAAACCTGGGGTAAAAAAGTAGCCTGATGATAGCCTTTTTTAATGATGATTCCGTCGACGGAGGGGGTCAGTTTGGTTAATAAATCGTCGCTACCTTGATAATTTAGTTTTTTGGCCGGTGTGAGGACCGTGATTTCAATTTCGATATCCTTGAGTTCATGATCGCGGAGGGGGGGGAATCGGGGATCGGAGAAGGCGGCATTGACGGCATTGTTGATGACGGCTTGGTAAAGGGGCTCGATCCCCTCCAGATAACCGATACAGCCGCGCAGTTCTCCGTTTTTATGCAGGGTCACAAAGCATCCGGTTTTGGTTTGGAGAGCCGGCGAGACCGAATGGGAATCAATGGCCGGCAAGGCTTTGTCTTGAAGCTGATTGACTATCGATTGACGGGCCAGACGCAGCAATTGCTGTTTCTCATCAATACCTAACGAATCGGCTATTGACATAGTTCCCCCCAGGGTGACAAGGCTTACAAGAATTACCCCCCATGATCGAATCATGTATCTCCGATCGATTACAGTTTAAAGGCCACCGCCTCGATTTCCAGTTCGGCGTTCAACGGCAGGGCAGCCACCTGAATGGCGGAACGGGCCGGAGGGTTAGCGGAAAAGTATCCGGCATAGACTTCATTTACGGCTTTGAAGTTGGCAATATCTTTTAAAAAAACCGTGGTTTTTACGATATCCTCCATCGTATAACCGGCGGCTTCGATAATCGCTTTCAGATTGTCCAGCGAGCGTTTGGCCTGAACCTGGATATCACCCTCCACCAGCTTGCCGGTTTGCGGATCCAGAGGGACCTGGCCTGAAGTATAGAGAAACCCGTTGACCATAATTCCCTGAGAATAGGGGCCAATCGCTTTGGGAGCCTTTTCGGTGGCAATGACTTTTTTCGACATGGTGATTACTCCTGGTTAAGGGTGAAAGGGTGTTGTTTGAACGAAGTATACAAAAAATTGCGTCTCATGTCAAGTCCATTCCGTCATTTTAACGGCAGACTCTGCATCTTTTCGATCCAATGGATCAGGGTGGCTACGATATGCTCACACCCCATTCCTTTATAGGAACAATCGCAATCAGCCGCCAGACTGTCATCGACGATGCTTAATCGGACATGGTGATGAATCGTTCTTGTTTTAACCGTTGCATCGATGACCTGTTGGGTTTCATCAATTCGATCCAATACGATTCCGTGTTTTTTTACCAGGCGTTGAGCCGCTTTTTCGATGAGGGGATTGTCGGCAATCTCCTGGATGTCGTCTATCGTTATATCATAGAGAGTCATCGGGGTCTCCTGGTTTATCAGAGGTTAGGAACGCCAGACGGTATACGACGAAAGAAACTGGTTGGACCAGTTTGAAAACCGATTTTCATGGATCGATTGACGCAGTTGAGCCATGAACGACATGAAAAAATGGATATTGTGCAGTGTCAGCAGATGGGCACCCAGGATTTCCCCGGCCTGAATCAAATGGCGCAGATAAGCGGTGGAAAAATGGGTGCAGGTATAGCATTGGCATTGGGGATCGATGGGGGAGCGGCTTTGCTTGAATTGGGCATTGCGGATATTTTTTTTACCCTGGAAGGTGAATACGGTCCCATTGCGGCCGTAACGGGTCGGAACCACGCAATCGAACATATCGACTCCATTCCGAACCGCTTCGATGATATCTTCCGGCATCCCAACTCCCATCAGATAACGGGGTTTGTCGATCGGCAGAAGGGGAGTCGTGATCTCCAGCATTTCGACCATCAGTGACTTGGGCTCTCCGACCGATAATCCTCCGATGGCGTTACCGGGGAAATCCAATTCGCAGATGGATTCGGCGCTAATGCGCCGTAATTCGCCATAGGTGCTCCCCTGGACAATGCCGAACAAAAGCTGCGGGGTATAGGAGCGTTCCTGCTGCAGCATATCGAAATGCCGTTTACAGCGTTGCGCCCATCGAGAGGTGCGCCGCTGGGACTGATCGGCATATTCATAGGTTGCCGGATAGGGTGTACACTCATCAAACGCCATCATGATATCGGAGCCGAAATCAGTTTGGATCTCCATCACCCGTTCCGGTGAAAAAAAATGGGAACTCCCATCAATGTGAGATTTAAACTGGACTCCCTCTTCACTGATTTTGATCAGATCCAGCAGACTGAAAACCTGGTACCCCCCACTGTCGGTCAGAATCGGTTTGTTCCACGATATGAAGTGGTGCAGTCCTCCGAAATCACGGATCAGTTGATTTCCCGGTCTCAGATACATATGATAGGTATTGTTGAGAATGATCTCCACCTCATTATCAATCAGGTCTTTGGGGGTAAGGGCTTTGACTGTTCCCTGAGTCCCCACCGGCATAAAAACCGGGGTATGGATAATCCCGTGAGCGGTGGTTATAATTCCGGTACGGGCCTGACAGCCCGGATCGCTATGCAGGATTTCAAAATAAGGCTTCATAAGTGGTCGATGACTTCCTTTAAATTTTTGACTTTTATCAGCTTCAGATGGTTGAGCGGGTTTTCCGGTTTGGAGAAGTGAGAGAGGTAACAAGTCGTAAAACCCAGCTTGTCTGCCTCTTTGATTCTCAAATCCGGCTGGGATACCGGGCGTATTTCCCCGGTTAGACCGAGTTCGCCCAAAAATAGGGCTTTGGAATCAAGAGGGAGATCCTGGAAACTGGAGTAGATGGCCATCGCAATCGCCAGATCGATTCCGGGTTCTTTGACTTGAATCCCCCCGATCAGATTGACAAAAATGTCATGCATTCCGATCCGAAGATGGAGTTTTTTCTCCAATACCGCCAACAGCATGGAGAGACGACGATTATCGATCCCGTTGGCCACCCGCTGGGGATAACCGAAATTGGCCGGACTGGCCAGAGATTGAATCTCGATCAAAAAGGCCCGAGTTCCTTCCAAACTGGATGAAATGCTGACTCCGGACCGGGCTTCGCTCGACTCAGGCATAAAGATGGCGGAGGGATTCAGGATTTCATTCAATCCCTGTCCGGACATCTGGAAAACACCGACTTCACCGATGGCTCCAAAGCGGTTTTTGACCGCCCGGATGATCCTGAAATCGGCCAGCCGGTCACCCTCAAAATAGAGTACGGTATCCACCATGTGCTCCAGGACTTTGGGACCGGCAATTGTTCCCTCCTTGGTGATGTGCCCGATTAAAAAAAAGGTGATATGCTGCTGCTTGGCCAGCCGGAGAAGAGACGCCGCCGCGTTTTTGACCTGACCTACACTCCCCGGGGCGGATTCCATTCCTTCACTGTAAACGGTCTGAATCGAATCGATAATCACGATCCGGGGTCGATCCTGTTGGATAATCTCGATAATCCGTTCCAGAGCGGTTTCAATCATCAGTTTGACCGGTTGATTCCTGAACCCCAGCCGCTTGGCTCGCATCTTGATCTGCTGGGGAGATTCCTCGCCTGATATATACAATACATCGTGACGATCCGACAATTGAAGGCATAATTGCAGCAAAAGGGTAGATTTACCGATACCGGGTTCTCCTCCAAACAGAATCATGCTCCCCGGCACGATCCCGCCCCCCAGTACACGGTCCAGCTCCTGATAACCGCTCTCCATCCGCTGCGTATTCTGTTCACTGATCTGTTCAATGAGTTCCGGACGGGTCGATTCCATTCCCAGCCAGTCATGCCGGCTGGAAGGTTTGGATGATTCCATCGTTTCCTCTACCAGGGTGTTCCATTCCCCGCATTCGGTACATCGCCCCAGCCACCGTGGATATTGGGCACCACATTGTTGACAGACATAAACAGTCTTGTTTTTTTTCATGATTTATTCCCATTCAGAATCGATGGGGGTAATCCATCGTGAAATAATGAGTAACGATTTGATCACTATCCGGTTATAAAAAAACAGTCTGGTTCTAATCCAAGAAAGAAATGCCTGGTAATGCTGATCGTATCGTTTATACTATGATTGACATTGAGTAATATAATCCAAAAAAAATAAATGTCAAGATTAATCTTTGATTCAATTTGCCAAAGGATTTGTTTCTATTATCTGTCTGACCAATCGGTCGGCTTCTGTTCGGTTTCTGATCTTCCCCCGAATCATATCGATTTTAAGCTGTCTAAGAATGGTTTTGAAGATGGGGCCTGGCTTGAGAGCATAATCCCGATGAAGGATTTCTCCATTTAGTGGAAGGGAGAGATTCAGATTGGATTTCCATTCCGTTTGATAGAGTCGAAGAACGGATTCCCAGCGGCTGTCGTGGTCAGGCAGAGCCCGCTGATGGAGATATCGGTAATAGATCAGGAGCATGATCCAGTTGCCGTAATCGGCAATCAGTTCCAGAGCGAGTTCCTGAATGGATCGCGTATCGGGGCATTCATCCAGTTTTTGAAGGAAACGCCCGGCTTGTTTCAGCCGATGGTTCAGAAAGGAATTGATTTTGAGTTTGGAGATCAGGTCGTTCATCAGGTGTTGGTAGTAACCGAAGAAAAGATGAATCAGGAGTAGCAGCCTGGCGCCGT
Organism: Candidatus Delongbacteria bacterium; assembly: GCA_017997825.1. Classification (GTDB taxonomy): domain Bacteria; phylum JAGOEH01; class JAGOEH01; order JAGOEH01; family JAGOEH01; genus JAGOEH01. The sequence goes on from JAGOEH010000022.1 coordinate 17,220, forward strand.
CATGGAAGTATCGATCCGGGATTAAAATATCCCGAGCGGGAGAGAATCCCGGAAGTGGGGGTGGTTCCAGGATGGCAACAGCCAGATTACAGAATGAGGCCATGTCCGGGGTGGGGAATTCGGAGCTGTGGCGGCCCAGGATGGCCGGGAGGATATCCGATTCCAGGAATGGGGCTAAATAGGGGCACGGATTGGGGCCACTCAGGAAAAGGCTCAATTCATAAACGATGCGTTCGCCTGCGATAGAAGGCAGGGCCGTTCGAATCGCCCGGATCCGGTTGAAAACCGGGGGATCGATGATGAAACCCAATCGGGCCGCAAAACGAAACACTCTGAAAACCCGGAGTGGATCTTCCGCCAGTGAATTGGGTCCCACGGTCCGGATGATACCCTGTTCCAAATCCCGGGCGCCATGAAAGGGATCCAGGATCGATTCCGGCCGTAACAGATCAAAGGCCATGGCATTCACGGTTAGATCCCGATGCTTCAGATCTTCAATGATATCGTGGTGATACAATTGAGCCAGATCGATCGTCATTCCGAGCCGATGTAAGACAATGCGGTAAATCTGATGTTCTTCATCCAGGCAGATTACCCTGCCTCTTAAAGAATTACCCAGATGTTTCGCCGCCTCGGCCGGGTTTTCCATCACCAGGTCGATATCCGCACTGGTGTGTCCCACCAGCGCATCCCTGATCCAGCCTCCCACCACATAACAGGGGGCATGGGCGCTAAGGACAGCCGGAACGTTTCGGTCGAGCTTGAACCGGTCCAGAAAACACTCAAGACTCTTTTTTAAATCCATACTCGACCTGGAACGAATAAATGAATTCGGCTCCCAACAAAAAAATAGTAGCGGTGAAATAGATCCAGAATATCATGACCAGAAGGGTGGCAAGTGATCCGTATAATGAGAAACTGCTGATGATCCGGTTCAGGAAAACCGAGAATGAGATTTTGGAGAGTTCCCACAGGCCGCCTCCAATTACGGCTCCGATAAATACATACCGACGTTTCATGATGCTTTTGGGGATGATCCGGTAAGCCAGATAGAAATAAAGGATCGATATCGAAGCGGAGATGATGTATTTGAAAGAAATCAACAGGAATGAGGAGGGGTAAAAAGGGAAATGAAAGAAGGGAGCCTGGAGATTGGCAGCCGTCTGCAAAAAGGAGGTCAGCATGATGGAAAAATAGATCATGGAAACCAGGGGCAGAACCAGAAAGGTAGCCCGAAACTTATGAATAAAATACTGACGGCCGTCTTTGACTTTCCAGATTTGATGCAGAGCGTTTTCGACCGCACAGAAAATCTTGTTGCTGGTCCACATCAATCCGAGAATTCCAATCAGGGTATTGATTTTGGAGGAACGAACCAGAAAATCAAGGTTCTGTTCGATCAGGGTCAGGGCTTGGGGAATGATATGCCCGATGTAGTTGATGATCTCGATGAATATATCTTCGCGTTTGAGATAGGAACCGAAGAAGGCGAAAGCCACCATAACGAATGGGAAAAGCGAGAGCATGGCATAATAGGATATTCCCGCCGCCAGCAGGCTGGCATTATCCTGGCTGAAACGATCCAGAACACGATAAATGAACCGCCGGTCCAGCCAATTCGAAATGGCCGTATAGATTCGGCTGATCATTTGCGGAGACTGTTACAGCCGAAAAGCTGCTTGATTGGGTATTTTTTTTCGTCGCTGATATTCATTTTAACCAGCAATTCCCCCAGTAACCCGGTCGAGAGGAATTGGATGGATACGGTTGTCAGCAGAATTCCCAGGCTCAACAGCGGGTGACGGTTCTGAATGTTGCCGAAGTGAATCCAGAGTCCCACTACATAAAGATTGATGATCATTCCAATCAATCCGATTCCGACTCCGATCGCCCCAAAGAAATGGAGCGGGCGTTTGGCATAGCGGTTCAGAAAGATGATCGTCAATAAATCCAAAAAACCCTTGAGCATTCTGGAAACCCCGTATTTCGAAGTTCCAAAGCGGCGGGCATGATGCTGAACCGGAATCTCACCGATCCTGAATCCCTGCCAAAAAGCCAGTACCGGAAGGTATCGATGCATTTCTCCATATACCGGAAAATTCTGAATCACTTCCCGGCGATAAATCTTCAGTCCGCAATTGAAATCATGAATCCTGATTCCGGACATCCGGCTTACGACCCAATTGAAAAGTCTGGAGGGCAGGGTTTTACCGAGGGGATCATGGCGGGTCTTTTTCCAGCCGGATACCAGATCATATCCCTCTTCCAGCTTTCCGATCAAATTTTTGATCTCCTGGGGATCATCCTGCAAATCAGCATCCATCGTCACCACATAGTTCCCTTCCGATTCACTGAATCCCAAGGCCAGAGCCGCTGCTTTTCCCATATTTTTACGAAGCTGGATAATCTTGATATGCTGGGGATCCCGCTGATAAAGCTCAATCTCTCGAATCGGGGATTGATCGGTACTGCCGTCATCCACCAGGATGATTTCAAAATCAAGCTTTAGGGGCCGAACCGCTTCTACAATCTGATCGTACAGAGGATAGAGACTCTCCTCTTCGTTATAACAGGGAATGACTATAGATAAATCTTTCATTTGATCTCCTTGTCCTAAAAACTAAAGCTGACCATTATGGTTCATCCCAATCCCTATGCCGGAATTTAACTCAAAAGTTTATAAATATTTCAGATAAAAGTCAAGAAAAAAATTTCCCGGGTCATTCTGCTATTGACTTTTTTAGGATTTTTTTATTATTTGACAACACCTTTTTTGTTGGCTGACTATTGATAGGTCTAACCTGTTCCGAATAAGCCGTGATCGAATGAGACGGTTCTGAATGGGAACATGATTGACGATGGAATTGAGGATACAATGACGATAATGATTGTTAACTGGCATGATTGGTTTCATTCCAAGAGCGGGGGAGCCGAGGTATATTTGCGGGAGATTGCGGTGCGGCTCCATCAGTCCGGGCATCGGGTACATATTGTATGCAGCCGGACCCCGGGCCGTCCGAATGAGGAACGGATCGATGGGATTGAGTTTCACCGTATCGGGAACCGGTACAATTTTAATTTCATCTGGTATTGGCATGCATCCCGGATGATTCGCCGTATCGATCCGGATGTGGTGGTAGATGATCAGAATAAATTACCGTTTTTTTCCCCCTGGTTCACCTCTAAGCCTGTAATCTGCATGATCATGCATTTGTTCAAGAAAGCCATTTTCCGGGAAGCCTTTTTTATTACCGCCCTGATTGTTTATTTAAGTGAAAAAATGATTCCCGGGGCTTATCGGAATTCTTTTTTTACCGTATTGGGAGAAAGCGGACGGGAGGATCTACAGCAGATGGGAATCCCGGAGACTAGAATCGTAGTGGCTGAACCCGGGGTGGATCACCATTCTTACAGTCCCGGAAGCCATACCGAGGATTATCTGTTGTGTTTGGGACGCCTGAAACGCTATAAATCCGTTGATCATATCCTGGTGGCCATGGATCGGCTCAACCGGGAAGGAATCCGGATCCGGCTTAAGATCGCGGGCACGGGCGATGATGCCCCGAGGTTGAAGAGGATTACCCGCCAATTGAAGCTGGAAGAGCAGGTGGAATTTTTAGGTTTTGTACCGGATGACCAGGTGTTGGAACTGTATCAAAAGGCCTATTTGTTGATACAGCCCTCCAAAAAAGAGGGCTGGGGATTATCGGTGATTGAAGCCGGAGCCTGCCGGGTTCCGACCATCGCCGCTTGTGTACCCGGATTGCAGGATTCGGTTCGTAATGACTACACCGGATTTCTGTATGAATGGGGAAATATTGAGCGCTTGAAGGATAAAATAAGATACCTGGTCCAGCATCCCGAAATTCGTGAAAAGATGGCCAACAACAGCTTGGAATGGTCGACTCAGTTTACCTGGGTCCGTTGCAGCCGTATCATTGATGATTTGATTCGCCCCTTGGCCGATTGATTCTTCCCGGTTATAATTCCGATTCCAGTTTCTGCCGGAGCTGAGGCGGTAAATACCGCCGGGCCTGTTCCATCAATCGGTTCAGTTTGGATTGTTCTCCATGTTGTTTGTAAATCCGCGCCAGTCGCCGGTATAACTCCGGATCCTGACGGGATTGCATTACCCCCCGTTCCAGCCATTCGACATATCCCGGTTCATCATGAGTGACCCGGCACCATTCCGCCATTACCGTATAGGTTTCCGGCTGATAAAAGGATTCCGGTATCCGTTTGACCCGCTCCATCTGATCGATACCGGCCGAAAGCCGGTTCTGATCCCGATAAATCCTCATCATCCGATCGGCCAATCTCCATTCATACTGCAATGGGGTCCGCTGCATGGCGGTAATGATCTCTTCCGCCTGTGAATAGTTCTTTATCTCCACATCATAATCGATCAGTTTGAGCAATGCCGTGCCGTAATGACGGATGATCGTCATGTCCAGATCACTCTTGAAAACCGAATCGGAAAAACTGCGATAGCGGTAAATATACTGGAAATTATACACCATTTTCTCCGGATCGATCGGCGATAACCGGCTGCCCGATAAACGTGAAGCCAGTCCCTCCTGAGTCAGATTCCGGTGCGACACCAGGCGCTGGGATACCGGAATGGTGTTGGCAAAATAGATCGGCTGACGATGATAATAATCCTGGATAATCTTCAGAATCATATAATCCGAGGTCAGAAAAATCCCATAGTGCCGGTTCTGACGCCATAACCGGCCCTGCATATTCAGGCTCAGATCCTCCATCTCGAACCGGATCGGAATCGATTCCAGTTTGGGATAAACCCAATGGATGTAGCGGATCTCATCGTCGGTAATCGGCAGCCCCAGCGTTTCCCGGATTTGTTTGATATACCAGTCGGTATTCAACAGGGTGATATTGATGACCAGAAGATCGGGACGGAACCGCCCATTCTGCTGGAGTGCCCATAACGGATAGGTGTCGTTATCGGCATAGGTGAAGAGGATGGAATTGGGTTGGCAGGTCATCAGCAGGTTGTAGGCAAAATCGTCGGCAATATAATTTTGACTTCGATTCAACTGGAACCGATGAGTTTGAAGGATTCCCATGGGTAATAACAACCAGGGGAGGATGAGAATCCAGAGCAGGGGTTTAAACTGAAGCCGGTTCCGGATTTTGTCCACCAACCAGGCTAAACCCAATCCGCTCAGCAGAAAGAGGATAAGGAAGGAATGGCCGAAGAAATAGTCGCGGCTGCGATGGTCCGGATTGGACAGACCGGCCGGCAGATTCAAATAAATCACCAGTCCCAGACTGCTGATCATTAGGCAGCCGATGATCAGCAAGCGCAGATCGAGCCTATGACGGCGGCGGAACAATTCGCTTCCGCCCAAGAGCACCAGCACCAGAAAAAATGATGCAAACAACGGATCGGTGATCTGGTGGCGAATCATTTCCAGATAGGCCATAATCTGATCTTGAAAATGGCTTTGCCGTTCCGTGATTTTCAGGATCAACGGGGAAGTTCCGTAAAATTTACGTTCAAAGTAGCTTCGGAAGGCTTCCCATGTCAAGGGTTCACTCATATTGAGACATGGCAAAAGTGCCGACCGGAGCGGAATGGTAATGAATACGGAAAGGCCGAGCAGAAAAGAAAAGAGACCGCTCCCATAAATTTTCCAGTTCAATCGGTCCCGCGGTGCGAGACCACCCAGAATGGGGGAGAGAACTAACGAAATGCCGCTGAACAGGAGAAAACTCTCCAGATCGATCATCAGGCTGGAGCTGAGAAACAGCAGAAGCCACATCGGCCAGTTGATCAGTGTTTTTCCAGTCTTAGCCATATAGAGCAGGGTCAAACCCCATAGTAGACCCAGACCCCACCAGGGGATAATATGAAAACAGGTCCGTTCGATGACAAATGCGATCATGACCAGGAGCCAATAAAACAGTTGAACTGAGAGGATGGGCAGCGGAAGGCGAGAGGAGCGGTTGATGATGATGATGATGATCAGAAAAACCGGCAGCCAGATCATGGCTAGAAAATGACAGCCGAGTCCCAGGCCGGTGAAAAAGAACATTCCCATCCAGCCGTTGAGTCGGCGCTCACGATGGAAGCGCAACATGCATAACCAGGCGGCCAGGCTGAAGCAGAGAGCCATATTATAGACTTCGGCTTCTCCCGCCGTATTCCAATAGGTAGTGGAGAAGGCCAGGCTGAGGGTTGGCAGGATTGAGCAGAAATAGGTCAGCGAGGGAGGGAAGGTAGGATTGAAATCGCGCAGCAGGCGGACTATAATCAGGAAAAAAAGGCCGATACCTATGGCTGAAAAAAGAGAGGAAACTCCATGAACCGCGGAGGCCGGATTCTGTCCCGGCAGGATCAGGGTTGCCAACCGGCCGATCAGGAGAAAAAGGGGATTGCCCGGGGGGTGGGGGATACCCAGGGTAGAGGATGCCAGGATATATTCGCTGCAATCCCAGAAAGCCAGCCCCGGGTAGGATGTCAGCCGGTAAATGATCAGAGTTACGGCCGCCGGCAGCAGACTCAGAAGATTGCGCTTATATCCCATGGAACAATCGCTCTCCAAGACTGTCCGGCAGCAATCGTTGACTGTATATTTTCATGGCCGCTTCCCGAATCGGGTAAGCGACCCGGTAGAATTTCAGATCACGCCATTCCGTATCATAGATAACAAAACAACTGTCCGGATTACCGTCCCGGGATTGTCCGATGCTTCCGACATTGATGATATACTGGTGCTCCTTTTCCAGAATCAGGGATCGAGGGGATTCAATCCGGATTTCTCCTTCCGGATCTCGGGATATGACGGCCGGACAATGGGTATGCCCGATAAATAAAACATGATTAGGGGGAAGTTGACGAAATTCATCCTCCAGCTCCATCCTATGTTTTAGATAGGTCCAGCTCAGGGGCGCGGACAAGCAGGCATGGGCAAAGCAGCACTCCGGAAATTCCAGGGTGATATTCCAGGATGCAATCAGGGGGATATAGTCAGGATTGAGTGTTTCTCTATGGTAGCGATAGCTTTGCTGTGCCGGCCAACTAAAAAAATGGGTAATCTCGGGATACAGCATGGCATAGTCATGATTTCCCATTACCATGGCGATCGACTGAGCCAGAAGCATCGCCATGCATGGATTGGGATCGGCTCCATACCCGATCACATCACCCAGGCAGATGATCCGGTCAGGGCTCAACCGGGTCAATTCATGCCAACTGGCCGTCAAAGCCTCAAAATTACTGTGAATGTCACTGATGATCCCGATTTTCATTGGTTTTAGCCATCAGGTTGTTTTTTTTGGCCACCGTGTCCAGAATGGCATTGATGAATTTGGGGGAGTCTTCATTGCCGAACAGCCGTCCCAATTCGATCGCTTCGTTGATGGTGACTTCCGGGGGAATGGTTTTCAGATAGATCAATTCCGCAATCGACATGCGGATGATATTTTTGTCAATGACGGACAATCGATCGATATTCCAATTGGTCAGAGCGGAACAGATCGAGGTATCGATTTGCTCCAGATGATTGGACGTCAACAGAACAATCTCACGGCAGAACTCATAAATGGATTCTTTATCGGGAAACATGAGGGCAATATCGCGAATGGTCTGGTCGGGGTGATCGGGATTCAGTTCGAGACAAAACAGGCATTCCAAGGCATAGATCCGGCTTCGTCGACGGGGAGTGTAGCTTTTTTTGTTGAATTCGGTTTTATTCATGGAGTTTAGGCGATGGTTTTAAGAAGGTTGACCATCTCGATGGCACTCAGAGCGGCATCCCAGCCTTTATTTCCGGCTTTGGTCCCGGCCCGTTCGATGGCTTGTTCGATGGTATCAGTCGTTAGAATTCCGAAAGCGATGGGTTTATCGGTGGTCAGCATGGCGTTGGCAATTCCCTTGCTGACTTCCGCCGCCACATACTCGAAGTGGGGGGTAGCGCCGCGAATCACGGCTCCCAGACAGATAATCGCGTCATACTTGGGATGACGCGCTAGTTTTTGAGCCACCAGCGGGATCTCGAAAGCCCCGGGAGTCCAGTAAACATCAATTTTATTTTCATTGACCTGGTGCCTTACCAGACAATCAATGGCGCCTTCCAACAGCTTGCCGGTGATAAATTCGTTGAAACGGCTGACCACGCATGCTACCGTCAGATTTTCACCCTGCAGATGTCCTTCAAAATTATTTGCCATTCGGTTCTCCTTTAAATGTCGATGAAATGACCCAGTTTATTCTTTTTGGTACTGATATAGCGATGATTGATCTCATTCGGCGGGATAACGATAGGAATCCGTTCCACGATTTCCAAACCGTATCCGTTCAATCCGATGATCTTTTGGGGGTTGTTGGTAATCAGACGGATATATTTGACTCCCAAATCTTTCAGAATCTGGGCTCCAATCCCGTAATCCCGCAGATCGGCCGGAAATCCCAATTCTAGATTGGCTTCCACCGTATCATAGCCTTGATCCTGTAACTGATAGGCCAGCATTTTATTGGCCAGGCCGATGCCCCGTCCCTCCTGCCGCATATACAACAGAATGCCGGAACCCTCCGATTCGATCATCCTCATGGCGGTATGCAACTGATCGCCGCAGTCGCACCGTAATGAACCCAGGACATCTCCCGTCAGACACTGACTGTGAACCCTTGTCAATACCGGGGATTCCGGGTGGATCGGCTGTTTGACCAAAGCCAGATGGTGTTCTCCGGAAATGGTGTCTTCATAGAGATAAAGATGAAAGTGACCGTATTTGCTGGGGAATGGAATCGATACGATCGGATTGACGAATTTTTCCTGACTATGGCGGTATTGGATCAGATCGGCGACTGATACCAGTTTTAGGTTTAATTGTTTGGCGATTTGAGCCAGTTTGGGCAGTCGGGCCATCCGGCCGTCATCGTCCATGATCTCACACAGGACTCCGGAGGGATATAAACCGGCCATTCGAGCCAAATCCGAACTGGCTTCGGTATGCCCCGCCCGACGCAACACGCCTCCGGTAGCCACCCGCAGGGGAAAGATATGTCCGGGTTTGGCAAAATCCTGGGCCTGGTAGTGAGGATCCACCAGCGCTTTGATGGTCAAGGCCCGATCGTAGGCCGAGATCCCGGTGGTAGTCCCTTCCCTCAAATCGACCGACACCGTGAAAGGGGTGCCCATCTTGGACTTGTTCTCCGTCACCATCATCGGCAATTCAAGCTCCTTAAGCCGGTCCCCCGGGAGTGAAACACAGACCAGGCCGCGTCCCTCCCTGGCCATAAAATTGATGATTTCCGGACTGATCAGACTCGAGGCGCATACAAAATCTCCTTCGTTCTCCCGATTCTCATCATCCACCACAATAATAATTTTTCCGGATCGAATATCCTCAATCGCTTCCTCAATCGTATTAAAACGAATCTCTTCCGACATTGTCATCACCTTCCTTACATAAATCCGGCCTGCCGGAGCTTTTCACTTATTCCGGTGCCGGGTTGTGATACGGTTCCTGTTTTCTTCAGGTATTCAAAGACATATTTGGCTAAAATATCAAATTCAATATTGAGCCGATCTCCACCTTTGCGTTCCATCAGGGTCGTGCCGGCAAGAGTATGGGAGATCAGTCCGATCCGGATCTGATTCTGGACGACCTGTTGAATGGTCAATCCGATACCGTCCAGAGTGATCGAACCTTTGGGAACACAATAAGCGATATGGGATTCCGGTATATCCAGCAGCAGATAAGCCGGTTGCTGGATTTCAATTTTTCGGATCGGCAGCGTCGGATCAATATGGCCGTTGACCCAATGACCTCCCAGACGGGTGGTCGGGGTAGCGGCCGGTTCCAGATTGACCCGGTTTCCGGGCTGCAATTCTCCCAGGGTTGTCTGATGG
>JAGOEH010000023.1 GCA_017997825.1 Candidatus Delongbacteria bacterium
CAATAGTCTGGTGCTTTTCGACATTAACCAGGAGAGGGTGGCCCGGAATATCCTGCTGGACAATGCCGGTCCCCAGGCGGTTGGTTTGGCTGAAAATAAGCTGTATATTTCGGCCGATAATAGTGACTCGATTTTGATCCTGAACCGTACTTCCCTGGAAAAAATCAAAAGCCTGCCGGCCGGCGATGATCCCGGGGCGGTATCGGTCTATAATCAAAAGGTTTTTATCGCCAATTATGCCTATGATCACTATGACGCAGAGAGTTACACCTCTTATTACAATCAGGGAACCGTTACGGTGGTGGATGCGGTTGCCGATACCATTGCCGCGACTATTAAGGTTGGAATGAACCCGTCCGCTCTGCTGACCGAACAGGATCTGATCTATGTCTTGTGTACCGGGGATTACGGTTCCAAGAATTCTTGGATTTACCGGATCAATCCGACTTCCTTGAAGGTGATCGACAGTCTGAATCTGGAAACCACCGGCGTGACCAAGATTACCAGCGACCGGCAGGGTAATCTCTATTCGGTGGCCTTCAGCTACAATACCATGAGTAATACCATCATCTCCTATAACCGGGGACTCGAGAAGAGCAGTCTGAAAACATTTTGTAACTATGGAGATGGAATCACTTTTACGGATGATCATATCCTGATCTGTAAGATCCCGGATTATGCAACCCCAGGGACTCTGATGATTCTGCAGAATGATCTGTCGGTTGTGGATTCGGTTCAGGTTGGGATCGGTCCCAGCCAGATTATCAATGAATAGGTCGGCCCATCAGCGCGGGAGGATCCCGGAAAGGACAGGGTAAGATGATACGATTGATTTGGATGGTTATGGCTTGCTTGATGGTTTCATCCGGGATCCGGGCTGATGAAATCAGGCATGCACAATACCTGAGTATTCGGGAAACCCCTGATTCCATAATTCTGGAGGTAACCAAGGCCACCCCCGGCCGATCAAGCCGTTTTCTCTATCGGATTGTCCGGGATGAAAATAAGATCCTTTTAGCGGATGGAACGCGACTGCCGTTTCCTCTTCGACGGATTGGAATCAGCAATGTATTTCAGGTTGCTCTGTTGCGGGAATTGGGGCTTCTGGATCGAACCGTCTGTATGTCCTACATGAATTACCTCAAATCTGAAGATTTACGGCGGGATTTGAAACGGATTAACGTCAGAGAAGTCAGCGGACCGACCGGAATCAATATCGAACAGGTGATGGCCGCTGCACCCGATGGATTCTTCATCAACCTTTCCGGCAGTGTGTACGACCCGGATGAATCGCTGCGGCGGTATGGTATCCCTTATATCGTTTCCGCCGAATGGCTGGAAGAGAGTCTCTTGGGGCGAAGCGAATGGATCAAATTTTTTGCTGCCTTTTTTGATCAGCTGCCCCAGGCCCGGCGGTGGTTCGATCAGCTCTCAGCTCAATACCAAAAAGAGTTGAAACTCCATTCCTCAAGCGATACAGCCCGGGTTTTATGGGGGAGTGTGTTCAACGGCCAAGTCTGGCTGGCCGGAAACCGGTCTTATGTGGCTCATTTTATTCGTGAGACCGGTCTTGATTTTCTGGGACAACGCTATTCAACCCAGACCCAACAGGTCAGCCTGGAAATCTTTATGGAACTCTTCAAACAAGCCGATATCCTGATTTATTCCGGGGAGATCACTACCTTGGATGAATTGCTGCAGCTTGAACCTCGCCTCCGACAAACCCCGGGATTTGAACGAAAAACCATCTACTCCCTTCGAAGCAGCTATCATGAATTCGGTATCATTTCTCCCCATCTGATCATTCAAGATCTTAATCGGATGAAGTCCGGAAAATTCAGCCGGGCCGCTTTCTTCAAACTCCTACATTAATCCCTCCCCATCTGCTCGTTGTTGAGACATGACGCCGATGGCCCTTCATTGATATTTTCTTCGAATCATGACTTGACATTTTATACTAATTGTCATAAATTAAATCAATATCACCCGGTTTCGGAGGATTTGGCTGAACCTGGAATGACTTACGCGATTAGCGGATTGATCAATGGCAAAAGGAGACATACTATGAAAGCCGGCGGAATTCTGACTGGATGGATCCTATGGGGATTGATTATAACGGGGATCACCGTAGCCGATTCATCCAAGGATATCGTGTTACCTTCTCCACTCATCCAAGGCGGCAAACCATTGATGGAAGCTCTGAGAGATCGGCAATCCCTGCGGTCATTCTCAGAAAAGAAGCTTCCGCTCCCGTTGGTTTCCAATCTGTTGTGGGCTGCATTTGGGATAAACCGTCCTGAAACCGGACGCCGGACGGCTCCCTCGGCCGTGAACTGGCAGGAGACTGATCTCTATGTTGCCATGAAGGATGGACTTTATCTGTATGATGCGTTGGGTCATCGTTTGATCTTCAAACAGCAGGGGGATTTAAGGGCTGCCTGCGGTATCCAGGATTTTGTAAAAACCGCACCCCTAGTGTTGGTTTTTGTGGCTGACTATTCCAAAATGGAAGGCGATAAAAAAGATTTCTATTCGGCCACCGATGTCGGTTATATCAGTCAGAATGTCTATCTGTTCTGTGCCTCTGAAAATTTGGCTACTGTTGTCTTGGGAATGGTTGACAAACCGGCACTGGCCGCTAAAATCGGCCTGAATCCGGACCAGCGGGTCATCCTTTCTCAACCGGTTGGATATAAAAAATAGTTGGGCCGCTACCGGCTTCGATGTGGCGCACTTTCATGGGGAGATCGGATCCTTCTTTTCTGATAGGATTTTATTTGAGTTTTTTTTCCACTTGATATTTTTGCCAAAACCATTTATTATGGATTGGGTCAGGCCAAATTAGTTGGTCTGATCAGAACCAAACCATAACATTCAATTATAAAGCGGTGTGATGTAATATGGTTCATAAGCGTTGTGTGAGGATCTTCCTAATCATTCCGATCCTTCTATTCCAGCTTTTCACTACGATCAATCAAGCCGATATCAATGAAGATACCCTGAGATTTTTAATGATCAACAAAATCATTCCATTTGTGGATTGGCCGGCGGTTTCTCCCGGTGAATCGGATTCCTCCAGCCCGTTTATCATCGGTTTTACCGCTCAATGTCCTCTAATGGAAATGTTTAAAGAGTATTCCAAAACGCATCGGATTAAGAATCGTAAAATTATGCCGATTTATATTCCCGATTATAATGATTGTGTCTCCTGTCATATTCTGTTCATTACGTCACCCCAATCCTGGCAACTGGAGAGAATCATTCGGGTTGTCGAGGATAAACCGATCCTGACGTTGGCGGATGGAATCGACAAAGCAAAACATGGTGTTCTGATCTCCTTTATTATCGAAAACAATCGATTTCAGCTTCTGCTTAACGATTGCGCCGCTAAATCAACCCGCCTCCGATTCAGTTCCTATCTTAAAGAATATTGCAAAATTGTATGCTATTAAAACGAGAGTGTGATGCTTAATTCAATTCTGAAACGAATGACCATTAAATCCAAATTGATTTTAATTATCTTTGTTACGACATCGATCGCTTTGGGATTGTCCTCGGCTTTGATTATATGGAGTGATATTGTTATTTTTCAGACTGATATCAAAAATCATACCCAGATCATGGCTAAAGTCATTGCATCCAATCTGGTTCCGGCATTACAATTTGATGATCGTGAACGGATGGAGGAGATCCTGCGAACCCTCAGGAATATCGAGTATATCAAGAAAGCCTGTATTTATGACAATGCCGGATTCAAGCTGGCTTGTTATTCTTCCGATGGGGAGAGCTCGCAACCCGCTCCTGACTTATTGAGCCTGAGTGAGGGGGATAAAGGGGATTCACTCGACATTATCCAACCGATTATGTTTTTGGAATCCATATCGGACCGTTCGGAACTCAAAGAGCATAAAATCGGGAGTCTGTATGTTTCGGCTTCTCTTTTTAGCTTGAAACAGCGAATCAAGGATTACTTGTTTCGAATTATCGGAGTGATTAGTTTGGTGTTGATAGTATCCTTTATATTTGCCGTTAATCTCCAGGGTGTGGTGTCAAAACCCATATCATTTTTGTCCGGAATCACCCGGCGGGTGACCCAGAGCGGCGATTATTCCATTCGGGTAGAACCGCTCAGCAGTGATGAAATCGGAATGCTCTATCATGGATTTAATGAAATGCTGGAACAGATTCACAACCGGGATGTTCAACGTAACAATGTCCAGCATGAGTTGTCTCAGGCCCAGTCATTTCTGAAAAATGTGATTGATTCCATGTCCTCGGTTCTGCTGACCATCGATGAGCAGTACCAGATAACCCAGATCAACTCTGCCGGGTTGCAGTTATTGGGACAACCCCCGGAATCGGTGCTGAATCATACCCTGGCCGACTTTCTGCCCGAGTTTCAGGGTTATCTGCAGCATTTTAAAGCTATCATCCGGCAACAGAATCCTCACTACTTTCCCCGGGAGGGATTTCAAAACTATCCGGACCGATTGTTTACGATTTCCATGTTTCCGCTGGAATCGGAAATCAATACCGGGATGGTGATCCGAATCGACGATATTACCGAACAGGATAAGAAGGAACAGCACCTTCGACAGGCACAGAAGATGGATACCATCGGTACGTTGGTGGGAGGGATTGCCCATGATTTTAATAATGCTCTGGGTGGGATTATCGGGACAGTATCATTGATGCAGTATAAAATTCATCATCGTTCCGACTTCGACCGGGCTCAATTTGTGGCGGATCTCAAAATTCTCGATGAATCTTCCAATCGGGCTTCGCTGATGGTTAAACAGTTGCTATCGATCTCTCGTAAGCAGGAACCGGCATTTATGGCAGTCGATGTCAATCAGATTATCAGAAGTGTAGTCCAGGTTTGTACCAATACCATGGAAAAATGTGTGGAAATTATCCCGGAGTATTATCCGCATGATGCGGTTGTAAACGGTGATCCTTCCCAGCTCGAACAGGTTGTGCTTAATCTCTGTCTAAACGGGTACCATGCCATGACGTTGATGAGGTATACTCAGGAAGATCAGGGCGGCATTTTGAGCATTGCGGTTGATGCCATTATCGCTGATCCCCATTTCTATATGAATCATGTGGAAGCGGTTGAAGGCCGCTACTGGAAGATTTCAGTCCGAGATGACGGAGTTGGGATCGATCCTAAAAACCTGCCGCGAATATTCGATCCATTTTTCACAACCAAGGATAAGGACCAGGGAACCGGGTTGGGGCTGGCAATGGTTTATAATATCATTGCTCAGCATCATGGATTTGTCGATGTATATTCCGAACCCGGCCATGGATCCTGTTTCAATGTCTATCTGCCGGTAATGATCGATCATCATCTTGAGAATCAACCGGTCATGGAAGCCAAGCTGATTCGGGGGCATGGAACGATATTGGTGGTGGATGATGAGGATGTGATTCGGGACATTACCCGCAGTATCCTGGAAGAATGCGGTTATCAGGTGGTAGTGGCCGAGAATGGATTAGTCGGACTGGATATCTATCGAGCCGACTATCGAAAGATTGACCTGGTCTTGTTGGATATTGTGATGCCAAAGCTTTCAGGCAAAGAAACCTTTCAGGAAATGATCAGGATCAATCCTGCCGCAAAAATCCTGGTGGCATCCGGATTCAAACAGGATGAGCGTGTTCGGGATATTCTCAATAAAGGGGCGGTGGGGTTTATTCAGAAACCCTACACCATGCTGCGTCTATCGGAAATCGTCTATAACGTGATGAATGCCCGCGATCAGGATAAGGAAACCACTCAGAATTTATAATGGATCTGAGCGTAATAATCGGCGCCGTTAAATCCAAACGGCGAAACGGAATCGCAGTATCGGAGATAATAGTCTCCTCTTCCCTCCAAGTATTCATCCGGATAGCTATTGAAGATATTGTGGCCGCCGATTTGACATCGGACTGAACGATTCAATTTGTAGCTGATGGCAAGATCACACAGGGTTTTTCCCTTGAAAACCTGGTCGAGTGATGGATCGGACGCATCCTGCACATACTTGGTATCCCCATAGTGAATGATTTTGAGTTGGGCGGCCCACTGACTGAAACTATAATCCATGCCCCAATGAGCAATTCGGCGGGGCTGACCCTGCTCTGTTTTGACAATCTGCTGCCGGTCAAAGAATACCTCTTTAACGATCTTCATCGTATCAACGGCATGGATATCCCCATCCAAGCGGGTTTGGTTGAGATTGACGGCGGCTGAAAAGATGATATTTCCTATCCTTCTCAACTGCAGATCATATTTCAAAACCAGATCCAACCCGTGTGTTTTGGTATCGATCGCATTGGTGAAAAATTTCGCACCCTCGATCCCATATCGGGTCAAAACACTTCGGACATAATTCGACGGAGTGGAAGAAGAAAAATGGCCGGTCAATACAATCCGATCGTCGATATGAATATAGAAATAATCCAGCGATAGAGATAGACTTTTATACGGCTGAACGACAAGCCCGGTATTCAGGTGAATCGATTGTTCGGCTTTGAGGGGTTTGGCACCTAGGGCGATCGCGATCGGATCATCGACCGAATATGTACCGGACTGAATCAGATCTCGGCCGGCCAGATTGGTTTGCATAGCCGTAAAGTAGGATTGTCCTAAGGATGGTGAACGGAATCCGGTACTGGCCGAACTCCGGAATACCATTCCGGGAACAAACTCGTAGCGAACGGAAAGTTTGCCGTTGACGGTCGATCCAAAATCACTATAATCCTCCCACCGGCCGGCCAGTCCCAGTAAAAGTTTTGGAGTCAGTTGATTTTCCAGATCCAGATAGGCCGATACACTATTCCGGGATTTATTCCGGGCATTGCTGGGTTGAAATCCGGGAATCATCTGAGATCCGGCCGGATAACTCTCCCGCTCGATAAACTCTCCTAGGATGGTAGCGGTATCGCTGTAATTGCCGGCCAAATAAGAGGCTTCTTCTCCCGCTTCCTGGATAAAAGTCTCATAGCGTAACTCTATCCCTCCTCCGACACTCAGTGGATGCAATACACCGAGGTCATAGAATCGATGCAGGTTGAGATTTAGGATATAATGCTGAAAATGCAGCGAGCCGCAATAAAAACTGCGAGGACTGGACGGCCCGATCGAACTGTTCAAACTATTCTCCAAGTTGAACTGCATGGAATTCTTACCATAGGTGAAACTGAGATTGCGTCGTAACCCAAGGGAATTGCTTTCGAATCCAACCGTCAGGCTCTTATCCTGAATGGTCGGTGTCAATAAAGGCAAAAACCCCTCCGAGAATCCATACAGCGGAACCCGGGTTTGCGAGGGGAGACGATAGTAACCGGCCGACTCACCCGATCGGTGATTAAAGAATCCAAAGGCATACACCCGGGTTTTAATGATCGGAATGAAAATATGAGAAAAATTATACACCAAACCGACATCTCGTAAAGCGGCATCCCCATATCGATAAAACTTTTGTCCCAACAGAGCCGGAATCGAATCCCGGCCGGTCAGATCATGACGGGGAATTGATCGGTTGGTATAGTCCCGATCCCGCAGTTCGGTAGTAATGGTAAGGAATTCTTCCGAATTGACATAGTATCCGGCCGATGCACTGACCTGATAGGTTTCACCATCCCCTTCGGTAGTCTGATGGCAATGATATGAGACCGATCGATCCGGGCTGGATTTGAGTACAATATTGATGATCCCCGAAATGGCATCGGTCCCGTATTGGGCGGCGGCGCCATCGCTTAAAATCTCGATCCGTTCGACCGAAGCGATGGGAATCACATTCAGATCATTACTGGTCGTTCCCCTCAATACGGTCGAATTGACATGAATCAAAGCTGAATTGTGCTTGCGGACTCCATTGATCAATACCAGCATCTGATCGGCCCCCAGGCCTTTGAGCGAAAAGGCCTGAATATGATCCGACCCGTCGCTGATCGAGGGCCGCGGTGCATTGAAAGCCGGAATATAGCGTTGGATAACCGAGGTTAGTTCATTCAGTCCGGATTGCATAATCTCCTGGCTGGTGATGACATTGATCGGAGCCGGCGAATTGAATGCGGTCCGGTTTTCTCCCCGGGTACCGATCGAAACGTTGATGTTCATCAGCTCATCTAAGCTTAAATCCATCAGGCTATCCAGTGGAGCCTGGCCAAACAACGTCATTCTCATTCCGAGCCAGAGAAAAATCAAAAACCGTTTCACGTGCTTTGTCCTGGAGTAGGGGTTGATTGATGCCTGCCTATGAATAATCTAAAACCATTTTTATATTTGTCAAGGATTAAAAAAGGTAAATCAGACATGCAGCTTAGGGTGCCGGGATGGGATGGAAACCAATACCGGCGGTTATTTCAGATAGCATTGATTCAGTTGACGGATGACCGATTCCGGATCCGACGCGTTGAATATGGCATTTCCGGCGATGAGTCCCTGTGCTCCGGCATGGACCACCAATGGAGCTGTAACCGTATTGATTCCGCCATCAACATAGATTTCAAAATCCAGATGGTGGATTTGCCGAATTTCCACCAACCGCTTGATTTTATCGATACAGAATGGGATGAACTGCTGGGCGGCAAAGCCGGGATTGACCGTCATGATCAATACTAACTGGGTTTCAGGCAGGATATCCTCCACCATACTGATCGATGTACCGGGATTAAGGCTTATTCCAGCCCGGATTCCATGATCCCGAATCTGCTGGATAACCCGGTGCAGTTGGGGATTAGCCTCCTGATGAATTGTGATTGCCTCGACATTTGGACCGGCAAAGTCTTGAATGTAAGATCCGGCTTGCTCGATCATCAAATGAACATCCAAACGGTGTTGAGTGACACCGGCCATCGTTTTACAGATCCAGGGCCCGTATGTTATATTCGGTACAAAATGCCCGTCCATGACATCGATATGATATCCGGCAATCGGCAGACTCTCCAATGGGGCCAGCGATTGCCTCAAGTTGGTGAAATCGGCCGATAGGATCGACGGATAAACTTTTATGGAATTATTCATAATTCAAGGATTGATGACCAAGTGAATGGTGTCACCCCAGATGACTTCCCGTCCCGGCATGATGGATTGATCGATAACCGATCGGGGAACAAAATCACTATTGGAGCCTTCGGTAATATTGCCCAAGATCAATCCCGCGCCTTTTAAAATCTGGGTGGCCTCCTCCAACGATTTTCCAGTCAGATTGGGGACCAATACATATTCGGGCCGGGCCCCTTTGCTTACCATCACATTTATAGAGGTCCGACGGTTGACCGGGGTATTGGGGGTTGGAATATTATTGATGACGTTATCTTTCTCATACCGATCATCATAGACATAGGTGACCTCTCCCAGGGTCAGATCCATGGATTTCAGGATGACTTCTGCCTGCTGAAGATTCAAATTGGACAAATCCGGAACAAATATGCTCTCGGGTCCTTTACTGACGGTTAACCGGATCTTCTTACCGATTTTGACCCGGGTTCCAGCCGACGGTAATTGACCGATTACCTTTTTTTCCGGGACCGTGTTATCATATTCATACTTTGTGATCGCCATATCCAAGTGGGCTTGTTTCAGAACCTGTTGAGCTTCTTGTGTGTCTAATCCGGTCAGATCAGGCACATCGGTTTCGTCTCCCAGATTGACATACTGGGGCATGATAATATAGTTGAAAAGGATGAATCCAAAAGTAAAACTGAGGACGGCGATCAGGGTATAGAGCAGCCACACCCGGTAGCGGCTCCGGAGCTGGGGAAGGGGAGAGATAGTCATCTATCGCATTTCCAGGGGGATCAGCAAGGTGCGACCCGGTTTCAATTTCTTTGGACTTGTAATCTTGTTCAGATCGCACAATGTTTTTTGACTGACCTTGTATTTCTTGGCAATACTCCATAGATTGTCTCCCTTACGGACAACATGGTTATGCCAGCGTTTTTTAGGCTCGGCTTTCATGGACGGATAAATCCGGGCAAATTGTTCCGCTTTACCGAAAGGAAGGCGAAGCTGATATCCGGTATAATCGGGAGGCGTCTGTTCACGTATCAGTTCGGGATTCAGCAGTTTTAGTTCGTCGGTGGTGGTGCCGATGGCCAAGGCGATGGATGAGAGCCGGAGGCTCTTGTCGACCGGGAAAACCTCAAAGTTCAGCGCAGGAGCTACATCGGCCTTGGTAAATCCATAGTCATCCATATTGCGGGCAATACGCATCACCGCCAGAAAACGGGGAACGTATTGGCGGGTTTCTTTGGGTAATTTGCTGAGCTGCCAGTAATCATCCTGCCGGTGACGCGCGATGGAACGCTCCACTTTCCGCTGACCGCAATTATAAGCCGCCATGCTCAAATACCAGTTGTTGAAAACCTTCTGCAGATCCTTTAAATGGGCGATTGCCGCCTGGGTAGATCGGTAAGGATCACGCCGTTCATCAATCCAAAATCCGGTATTCAAATGATAGGATTTCGCCGTTCCCCGCATAAACTGCCACAATCCGGAGGCCGTGGCCGGGGAAAAAGCAAATGGACTGAATCCGCTTTCTATCATACATAAATAGAGCAATTCATCCGGTAAGCCGGCTTTATACAAACTGTCGGTCATCCAGCCCGCATAATACCCGGATCGATAGATCCATTTTTTAAAAACCGAGCGGTTCTTAACCGAAAATCGATGAATCTCCTCATTGACCCGCTCATCTTCCGCATAAGGGATCCCCATCTTGGCATAGCGTTCCCATTTTTCGAGATTCTCAATGGCGTATTTATTGGCCACAACATCATTCAAAATCCGGGACACAATCAATCCGGAATTGTCATAATGCTCATCATAAATATTTTTGATAATCTTTTCATACAGCCCGACCGTCGTGTTCAGCATCTCTTCCACATTGACGATTTGCCAAAACTCCATTCCCTCCACAATGCTGATTTTCTTCAACAGGTCAATGGAATAGATGACATTGCGAAGCGCATCTTCACGATTCTTGAGTAAATACTGCTGATTGGCCTGCTGATAGAGCTTTAGAGCGATATCGAAATACTTCTGATAGTTGAAATGATCAGGGTCGATCATGACCGGCAATTGAGGCTGGAGTTTTAATTGGTTGTAAGGACGGCGGGTCACATACTCCAAACTGGAATTACAGGCAAACAATCCCATAATGACGATTAAAATGCAGAAATAATAATATTTTATCATAGTCAGAACCTGTAGGCCAATGAAAGCTGCTGGGTTGTACCAAGCTTGCCGAACGGGATAACAGCCAATGCCATCTGGATCTTCTGATAGTTTAGATTGAAACCGAAGGTAAAGCCGTGGTGATTGGTTTCGTCATTGGAAAAGGAGATCTTTTCCTTGAGTGAGGCATAATATCCGACTCGGCCGGAAAAAGCGGGAATAAAGCGAATGATCAGCCCGGAATGGAGATAAGGATCGGAACCGTTGGATTGGGAAAGTGTCAGACTGGGAGTAACCGGCAAATGTTCCAGCGATTTGCTCCAACCCAGGGCGATAGTGACCGGATATTCGGCCGGATCGCTGGAATAGAATTTTTTGATGGGAGTGCCTACATGGAGCAGGCTGAGGCCGAAAGAACCTTTGTCATGCGTACGATACAAGGCCCCGAAGCTGAGAGAAAGCCCCGCGGCCGAACTTCCATCCAGATTGGAATAGGCCAGGCACAGACTGGCGCCGATTTTTAGATTGGGTTTGGCCAGGTATCCGACCGTGGTTGAAAGAGCAAAATCACTGGCCGATAAATCTCCGGTATAGAGCCCGTTTTCATCACGGCCTTCTATGGTCCCATAACTCAGATACTGAGCGGTGAATGCAACCGGAAAGCGTTTTTGCCATGGAACAGCATACGAAATCAATCCCTGATTGATTCCCTCGACCAAATGGTAATAACCGGTTACCACCATCGGTTTTTCCAATCCAGCCAGGTGGGATGGGTTGGAAGTCAGAGGGATCGGATCATTGTCAACCGCCACCGCCATCTTCCCCAAAGCCGCATCGATCGGAAACGGATTCAGCTTTAAAAAATTAAAATAGGTCTTGCCGGCTTGGGTAGAAAGCTGGGCCTGGATTGTTAGCGATAGCATCGGTATCAGACATAACACATAAAACCGTTTCATCATAATTCCCCTAAATCGACCCGACCATCAGGAGAGGTGGGCTCAGGCTTTTAGTTTTTTTTGCAGCAGCTCGTTGACAATTTTCGGATTGGCTTTGCCTTTGGTGGCTTTCATGGTTTCCCCGACAAAAAATCCAAAAACCTTTTCTTTTCCGCTGCGGTACTGGTTCAGTTCATCCGGATGAGATTGTACAATTTGGTCGATAATGGTCTCGATCACCTGAATGTCAGTGACCTGACTAATTCCCTGACGGCTAATGATGGTTTCCGGATTCTCACCGCTTTCCAGCATGGTTTCTAAGATTTGCTTGGCAATTTTATTGTTAATCTGTCCTTCATCAATCAGCTTAATCAATTTGGAAAGCATCTCAGGACGGATTTTCAACGCGCTTAGTTCACCTTTCATCTCCTTGGCCGCTTTGGTCAGATCCCCCATGATCCAGTTGGATATCGCCAGGGGATTGGAATAGTTTTGAACGGCCTGTTCAAAAAAAAGGGCGTAGTCGGGAGTCGAGGTAAGAAATTGGGCGTTATAGTCAGGTAGTTGATAATCATTAATGTATCGACGATATTTGGCCCTTGGTAATTCCGGCAGTTGGGACCGAATGGTGTCGATTCGGTTTGAATCCAGTCGGATCGGAACCAGATCGGGTTCCGGAAAGTAGCGGTAATCATGAGCATCTTCTTTACTGCGCATGGAGCGGACTTCCTGCCGTTCATCATCCCATAACAACGTTTCCTGGGTGATCGCTTGTCCGGATTCAAGCATGGCAGTTTGACGTCGAATCTCAAAATTCAGGGCCCTCTCAACTCCGTGAAACGAATTCATATTTTTCAGCTCGGTCTTGACACCCAAGGTGTCGCTTCCCTGCGGGCGCAGCGATATATTGGCGTCACATCGCAACGAACCCTCTTCCATATTGCAATCGCTGATTCCTAAATAAAGGATGATCTGTTTCAGTGAGGTCAAAAATGCATACGCTTCGGAAGGTGAATGCAAATCGGGTTCCGTAACGATTTCGATCAAAGGAACTCCGCATCGGTTGAAATCAATATAGGATTGATCGATCAGATTGTCCTTTTCTGGATGCATCGATTTTCCGGCATCTTCCTCCAGATGAATCCGACGAATCCGGATTTCCCTCACCCCAGATTCGTCCGGATCGATCATCAGATGTCCGTTCTCGGCCACCGGATTCTCAAATTGGGAGATCTGGTATCCCTTGGGTAAATCGGGGTAAAAGTAGTTTTTCCGGGCAAACCAGGTATCGCTATTCAAACGGCAATTCAAGGCCAATCCGGCTTTGATGATATAATCCAGTGCGGTTTGATTCAGTACCGGAAGACTGCCCGGCATTCCCGAGCAAACCGGACAAACCTGGCTGTTGGGTTCGGCCCCAAAACGGGTTCCACATCCACAGAAGATTTTGCTGTTGGTCAGGAGCTGGACGTGAATTTCCAATCCTATGACGGCTTCATAGTGTTTCATATAGGTTTTTCCTGGGCCAATTGCTCAATCAGATATGCGGCCTGATAAATTGTAGCTTCCTCGAAGAAATTACCGATCAGTTGGATTCCAATCGGAAGATGGTGACTATCGCGTCCCACCGGAAGGGAGATGGCAGGAACCCCGGCCAGATTAACGGAAATAGTGTAAATATCGGACAGATACATCTGTAATGGATTGTCTGTTTTTTCCCCTTTTTTGAAGGCAGTCGTAGGGGTGGTGGGAGTCATGATAATATCGCACTGCTCGAACGCCCGGACAAAATCCTGTCGGATCAGAGTCCTGACCTTGGAGGCTTTTCCGTAATACGCTTCATAGTATCCGGAGCTCAAGACATAGGTTCCCAGCATAATCCGGCGTTTGACCTCATCCCCGAAGCCTTCGGTGCGGCTGTTGATATAGAGGCTTTTCAAATCATCGGCGGCTGCCGATCGCCGTCCATATTTGATGCCGTCGTAGCGAGCCAAGTTGGAAGAGGCTTCGGCTGTCGTGAGAATATAGTAGGTTGCGATACCGTATTGAGTATGAGGCAGGGATATGGGAATAAATTCTATACCGTGAGATTGGAGCTGGTTTTGAAGCCGGCTTATAGTCTCCCGGATTTCCGGCTGAAGGGATTGATGTATATAGCCCTCCGGAATCCCGATTCGAATCGGACGGGGGAGATTGGTCAGGAGAGCGGGATAATCCGGAACCGGTTGATCCGCTGAGGTGGAATCATGGGGGTCATAGCCGGCGATGATTTTCAACAGCAGGGCATTATCATAAACGCGACGCGTAATAGGGCCGATCTGGTCGAAGGAAGACGCAAATGCGATCAATCCATACCTCGATACACGCCCGTAAGTCGGTTTCATCCCGACGACGCCACATAAAGCGGCGGGTTGGCGGATCGATCCGCCGGTATCGGAACCCAGAGCCCAGGGAGCCATGCCGGCCGCTACAGCGGCTGCTGATCCTCCGCTTGATCCGCCAGGTATCCGCTCCGGATCATGAGGATTGCCGACCACCCCAAAGGCCGAATTCTCATTGGACGATCCCATCGCAAATTCATCCATGTTCGTCTTGCCTAAGCAAATTAATCCCTGCTCTTCCAGTCTTTCCACCACTGTTGCCGAATAGGGCGGGATAAATTCTTCCAAAATCCTGGATGCACACGTCGTTCTAATTCCACGAGTGCAGATATTATCCTTGATGGCGATCGGCATGCCGGAACAGAAAGGAATCTTATCCCGACCCATCGTGTCGGCGGCCTGATCCCATTCTTCCGCTTTCCGTATCGATGGTTCCCGATTCAGACTGAGATAGGCATTGATACCGGAATTGCAGGCATCAATCTGATCCCAATAGGCCTGCATGATCTGTTTTCGTGTCAGTTTTCCCTGATCTAGCGCCTCGATCAGCTGTGCAATGCTCCTGTCGACAATCCGCAAAACCTTATTTCTCCTCGCGACTGGGTGTTTCCTGATGGTTTTCTAGCTTGCCTTGATTATTCTTCTTGTCATCCGAATTGATCTCATTCTGAACATTGTTCAATGCATCCTTGAATTCCCGGATCCCTTTTCCCATTCCCTTGGCCAGCTCCGGCAGACGCTTGGCTCCAAAGAAAATGAGAATGACCAAGAATATAACGAAGATTTCTCCCATTCCTAACGATCCGAATCCCATGGATAGCTCCTTGTTAATACCACCTGAAAATATAGGCGGCGATCCCTAATCCGATCAGGCTGCAAAGATTAATGGTAATGCTCAGCCCAAAGGTGATTTTAAATGCCAAGACATCCAGCGTAAAATCCCCGATCGATGGATTGATGGATGTGACGAACACATCCCGTACCACCCCCGGAGGTAGGACGTAACTCAGCAGGACACTGATGAATGACCCGGTTATCAATCCGATCAACAAAATCAGAATAAAGATAAATTTGTTTTTTTTGAACATAGGTTGGCCTTTTAAGCTGTTTTGTGACTTCGGATGAGTGAAACGATAAAATTTTTAGCAGGGTTGTAAACCAAATAGACTATCGTAAGAAGGAAAAACATTCGGCGTGGATTGATGGCGACCAGAGTTAATGATATCCCGAGCAATATAACGTTGATCCGATCTGACCAGCGACTGAAGCTCATCTTGGGAAATGACTGATACTCGATGGTGGAGACCATCAGAATGGAGACCAGCAGGACCAATATCAGGTAGATGTCGGGATGAGAGAACTGACCGTAATAATCATAGGTAAAGATAATAAAAGAGCAAACCGCAAAAGCGGCCGCCGGTATCGGAAGTCCGCTGAAGTTTTCTTTTTTGGATTGATCCTTTTTCTGATAGGATCGAATATTGAAACGAACCAGACGGGTAATGCCGGCAATCAGATAGGTGAAGGGGATAACCCACAGAAAGGCATTAGCCGATGAATTTTCATTATAGACGGAATAGAAAAGGATGGCCGGCGCCACTCCGAATGATATGATATCAGCCATCGAATCCAGTTCGATTCCCAAGGTGGAGGTAGATTTTAACAGCCGGGCGATTTTCCCATCCAACACATCGAATATCCCGGCTAATATGATTAACCAGGCGGCTGAAACATAATTGTTCTGAAGCGTATAGATTAAAGCTTGAAATCCGCAGAAAATATTCAATCCGGTAATGATGTGAGGAAATACAATTAGTCGATTACCCATTTTTCAATACTCCGATTATGCTGAGACCACCTTTGACTGAATCGCCTGGTTTTACACAAATCTCGGTCCCGAGAGGAACATACAGATCGGTTCGGGACCCGAATACGATCATGCCGTAACGGCTGCCCCGGGTCACCTTCATCCCTTCCCGCAGACGGCATATGATACGCCGTGTTAGGATACCGGCAATCTGGACGATCATCATTTTATGATGTTTGGTTTTGATTCCCACCACCATGTGCTCGTTCAGATCCGATCCCGGGGTGCTGTGGGCGGGATTAAACCGGCCCGGAACATACTTGATATATTCAATTTTCCCATCACTGGGGATTCGATTGACATGAACATCCAGCAGCGATAAAAAAATGGAGATTCGTATCGATTTTGACCTTAGATAATCCCGACTTTCAATAGTATCGATCGCCACTACTTTTCCATCGGCCGGCGATAAGATGGTCGCCTGATTGGCTGGGGCCTTTCGTTCCGGATCTCTGAAAAATGCTGAAAAGAATAGACTGCCGATCATTCCAATCACCGCAATGCTTCCGGTTAATGGCTGAAGCAGGCCGATCAGGCAACAGATCCCCCCGCTCAGCATGACAATCAACGATGAAAGGATATAGGGATATCCATATCGGCTTGGCATCATTCTCCATCCAATTCGTGCTCTATATCGGGGTCGCCCTCACCTTCAAAATCATCATCATAGTCCTTGGCCAGGGTATCACGCGGAATATCTTCCACAATCTTGATTTTTTCATACTCGGGTTGGAACAACTCTCGGAATAATAACTCATAAATCCGTTTATAGGTTCCCAGACCCGATTTGCCGGAGTGAAGGACGGCGTTGCGTCCCTGATATGCCAGGGTCTCACGCTCGACTAGGACCATGACGTCCGGGGTAAGCTCGTCGATCAATACCGGTTTGTCATCCAGTAACCCAAGTTCAAACTTGACCTGATATAAGAGCAGTCCGCGCCGGCTGAAATAGGAACACAGAACCGCATCGGCTTTCAGCAACAGATGCTTGATACTCTGGATCGGTATCTCCTTGAAGAATTTGAGACTGTCGATCTCTTCATCCTGGAGAGGGTTTTGTGGACTGTTTTTATCATGATATCGGATCTCTACCAAGGGATTATCCAAGGTTTGATGTTCTTTTAGATTTAGAATTTCCGCCGTATCCGAAGTAGCCTGATTGATGATCGTAAAAACCAGCGGAACCGGTTTGGTCTTGTGAACCAACAGTTTGTTGTCATCGACACTGTGGATGGCATGGGTATTCAGCATGAATCCATCCAGATAATCGAAAAGCTTTTCACTGATATGGCAGTTATAAAACCCCTTTTTTTCTACATGAACCATATCATCCTTGAGGTGGTTGTAAACAACATCCTTGAATTCGATAATATATTTTTCATTTTCCTCAGTGGTCCAAAGCTTTTTTACTTTCCCTTCATGGATGACTTTCACCTTTTCTTTGCGACTCATAGATTTCTCCTCTTAGTAGTATGATTTTTTTGTTTGCGGATTCTCTTTCAGCTTGAGTTTGACCTCAGCCGGTTTTCCGTTTCGGATGATCTGGATAGTGAATATATCGCCGACTTGGGCATCCGAAAACTCATCCATAATATCTTCCGAATTCTTCATTTTTTTGGAATTGATCCCCATGATGATATCTTTATTCATCAGGCCGGCTTCATCTCCTGGACTCCGGCTTTCAACTTCCAGAATAACAGCTCCGGAGATCTCTTTCAAACGGAAATGCTCTGCGATCATGGGACTGACATCCTGAATCCGGATTCCGGTCCAAAAATTACGAACCCGGCCATATTTGATGATCTCATTCATCACCTTACGGGCTTTATTGATCGGCAACGCAAATCCGAGACCTATAAAACCGCTGTTTCCCTGCGTCAAAATGAAGGTATTGACTCCGATCACTTCGCCAAGAATATTGATCAGCGGTCCTCCGCTATTTCCCTGATTGATGTCGGCGTTGGTCTGAATCATTTTCTTGTACATCTTTCCTTCATTGTCAAACTTGATGTTGCGGTTGACTGCTGAAATCCAGCCACAGGTCACTGTCGGCCCGGTTTCAGACAGGATATAGCCGAATGGGTTTCCAATCGCGATGGCATACTCCCCGATCATAATATCGTCGGAGTCACCCATGCTCGCAATGGGAAGATCATCACCCTCAATTTTTAAAACGGCAATGTCCGATGAATTATCCAATCCGATCAGTTTCCCGGGAAATTGACGCCCATCCGGTAGATTGATAAATATCTCTTCTGCATCCTTGACGACATGGGCATTGGTCAAAATGTAACCGTCATGGTTGATAATGAAACCGGAACCCATTGAGGATATACTGTAGGGGACCAGTTTCTGGCGTCCCAGTTCCGGAAAAAACATCTCAAAAAAAGGATCAATCGCATATCGATAATACCGAACTTGAGTCACGCTGACGCTGACGACCGCATCGCGGGCCTTGGATACGGCAAAGACAAAGGGAGTCATCCGCAACCGCCGTCGGCTCGAATCCGGAATAATGCTGTCCTGATAGGCAATGGTATTGAATTGGTAAGAGAAATCCGATGTAGTGAGAACGTGAGAACCAGATGGAGCTGCCACCGGCATCAAATCGGATTTGGGCTGTAAATAGTAGAATGCAACACTGCCCAGACAAAATCCCAAGGCTAAGACAACTAAAAATGAATAGGTGAATTTAAGGATGCGATTGGTTTTCATGGCTGACCTTCACCTTCGGTATAGTACACCTTTTTCAGGTATAATCCTTGAGCCGGGGCTGTTCGTCCAGCTAAATTACGATTGTCTGAGGTTAAAAGTTTCTTGAAATGATCGTCAGAATACTTCCCGCACACGATGTCATAACATGTTCCGACAATAATCCTTACCATGTGATGGACGAACCGATTGGCTCGAATCGTGAACCGATGGGTTCTATTCTGCTGTTCCCAATAGATGGCTTCAACCAGACAGTTATAGTGAGGCATGGTTGTTGCCTGAGGACAGAACGATCGGAAAGAATGCAGACCGATCAAAGTTTCCAGGTGGGAGTTCAATTCAATCATGGGGCGCGGTAATGTAACAACCCAACAGCGACGGTAGTTTAATGCGGTTTTCCCTTCGCTGATTACATATTCATACTCCCTGGATATGGCTGAGTATCGGGCGTGAAATGAGTCCGGCACCAGATCGACTCCTTGGATGGCTACATCGGACGGCAGAATCCCATTGAGTTGTCGCATCAGTTTTTCCGGAGCCGTCGCTTCAAATGCATTGAAACTGACCACCTGATGAAGGGCATGGACACCCGCATCGGTCCGTCCCGCCGCGTAGAGCGTTATCTTTGTCCTAAAAATGATCTCCACCGCCCTGGTAAGCTCGGCCTGAACCGTCCGTTTCCCTGGTTGGATCTGCCAACCATGGAATTGCCGGCCGTCATACTCTACGATCAACCGATAATTCATTTTACCTCTCCTGCGCTATCCTTTTCCTCACTTGGTAAGGATTTCAAAGAACACACCTTCAATCTCAAGAGATTGAATCAATTATAATAATAAAAACCCTACCGGATGTCAATATAAAAGTTACTCCGGCTGGAACCCAGGAATAAATTGAAGGGTGACGTTCGACCAAAAAGAGTTGGTCTCGTTTCATCCGAAATCCTGTCGGTGGATCCTCAGGTTAATATGGGGGCTAAAAACAATATTCGATGGCAATCCGATGGGTATTGCTTAAATAGAGATGACGCAGAAAAGCATACTGGATACCGTACTGTTTCCAATGGATTCCCATTCCGGTGGTGATGGTCTTACTGAGATAGTCGTTCAGATTAACCCGATTGTCGCACTGACTGCTGTCAAATCCCAGTCGGAAGGTGATCATTTTCCGGTAATCCACAGATAATCCCCAGGTGAATCCGAAATCTATCAGGGATGTCGTGATCAGGGCCGCACGGTCCATATCATGGGTAAAAAACGTCACATCGGCATAGACAGCAGGATGAAAGAAAAGAAACGGTTCACCAAGATCGTAACGGCCTCCGACAGCAATTCGCGGATGGGTATACTCGGTTTCACCGGAATTCCATGAAATCACGGTGGTCGTTATATCCTTCAGATTGATCCCGACCGACCACCGGGTACGGTTCAGGTAAGCTCCAATGTCAAGCCCCAGTCCATATCCTCGGGATTCCGCCAAACGTCGATAAAGCCATTTGAGATTGATACCCCATTGAATGTCCTTATAAAGCAGGCTGTAACTTCCATACAGGGCATAGTCTTGATTTGAAAAATATCGGATTTTGGATTCATCCAAATACTCCCCGGGATCCAGGATACCGTTTTGATTAAGATCGATTAGAGCCCCGCGGGTATCCGGGATATGATCGATCCCGGCTCTCAGTAGCAGAATTCCGATCGGTTCGGATTTTATGGGTAGTTTGCACCCGATGGCATCAAAGCGGTAAAGCCCGGAGAAGAATTCAGTATGGGAAAGTGAAATCCCAGGCGGAATTGAATGGAGTAAGGCCGGGTTGTAGTAGGCCGAAAACGGATCGATGGGTGCCGCGATCGACGAATTGCCCTGAGCGCTTACCGCCGGGCTAATGGAAATATTCAAAAAGTCATTGGCGTAATCGTCAGCCGGGATGTGACTATTAGCCATCAGCCATAGGCCGGCTACCATCCCTGCCACCAACAAATATCTCAACACCAAACCTTGCCTTCCTTGGGATAAAGAGTTTCATCCGGGAAACCGATAATACATCCATCAACTCTTAAAAACAGGGAGTCTCGGGTGCCAAACACCGCGCTCTGGCGGTCAAACTCCATGCCGGCGTTATGCTGTGATATACTTACCAATCCTGATGCGCCAGATAAACCAGCTGTAAGCCAGTGAGGGATTCCGCTGTAACCCGGCTTGAGCCGCCCGGTAAGTCTTATGATAATGCTTTCCCAGGTAGTAAGCCATCGCCAGGGTGTCCAGAAACTCCGGGCCATCCGGAAAACGCCTCAATGCCATCCGGGCATACCACATCCCGGTTTTCCAGTTCCCACAGCTTAGGAGATGGAACCAGGCCGGATTGTTCATGGCTTCGGGCCAATCCGGTTTCCACTCAAGACAACGGCGGGTTATCCGAATGGCTGAACGGTAATCTCCATGATCAAATCGCCCTAATCCGACAGCTAATCCATACTCTGGATTTCCCTTTAATAAATAAGGATTATGCTGGATAAAATCAAGCACTTTTTTGCCATCACCCTCTCGAATCAGGTTTTTTAAATCTGGATCGGGTCGGGAGATGGCGGGGAAGGGGATCAAGGATGGTTCGAATCAGCCGATGATAACCGTCAATCAATCGTTGACACTCGGCTTGATCCCCCCCCCGATCGGGGTGACATTCCTTTAGTTTTCGGTGAAAAGCTCGTTTGATTCGATCAATTCCACGAGTCGGTTCGATGTCCAATCGACCGAATATCTCATATTTTATAAACAGTTACCTTAATGTGAAGGCTTTGGGAAGATCGATACCGACCATCAGCCGATCGATTTAATAATCGATTTGAGATGATGGGTAACAAAGCCGTCAAGCGATTTAATGGCTGACCGGATATCGTGATAAACCGGAAGCCCGTTTTCTTCGAGAAGCGAAACGAAGGCCTGGTAGTGTTTTCCGGCATTGACTGAAATCACGATAGGCTTGGCGTATCGGCGGCTGAGCTGGATCAATAAACCGGCAAGTCCGTCCGGATCCCGGCAGGTCTCGGGCGTGGTTTTGAGTGTTACAGTATGGGGAACGATCGCCACAAAAATGCAATCGACATTCTCGTCCTGAAGAATCGCTTCCACGTAATCGGCATACATCCGATCATCCGCCATGGGCGTGATATCCAGAAAAGCTGTTGAGGTGTCGACCAATCCGGATCGATTGATCCGGTTCAGAGTTTCGATGGTGGCGGGGGTCAGGCGAGCCTGAATCAGATTTTTCAGTTCATCGGCACCCACCGTCGATTCGAATCCGGCATTGACCACACCAGCCACGCGGTGCCCTTCCGGAATCCGATGGGCCAAGAGTGCGAATATCTTGACCAGGTCATAGTGATCCTCAATGTTTTCGGCCAGAATAGAGCCCGATTGCAGACAGGCCGCCTTAAAGACATCATAGCTGCCCGACATCGATGCCGTATGCGATGCGGCCGCTCTAGCTCCGGCCTCCGTCCGTCCGGATTTGTAGACTATGATCGGCTTGGTGATCTTGCCGGCCAATTCAAAAAATAATCGTCCCTCCCCAGGATCGAAACCCTCTACATAAAGCGATAACACATCAATTGAGGGATCGTGAGCAAAATAATCTACCAGATCCGTGATCTTGACATCATATTTGTTGCCGAAACTGACTATCGCTTTGAATATCCGGGTATTCTGAAGCTTGTCGATCTCAGTGACCGCCAGCGCCCCGCTCTGTGTTAACAGAACCGTATTGCTGGTCGGGGCATAGCGGACTTCCAACCGCTTTTCCTCGATGAATAGCGTGTTGACTCCCGGATTATGGTCGCCGGGAGCATAGAACACCCCCATACAGTTGGGCCCGATAATCCGAA
Organism: Candidatus Delongbacteria bacterium; assembly: GCA_017997825.1. Taxonomy (GTDB): domain Bacteria; phylum JAGOEH01; class JAGOEH01; order JAGOEH01; family JAGOEH01; genus JAGOEH01. The sequence goes on from JAGOEH010000023.1 coordinate 22,950, forward strand.
TTCCCGGACCGACACTTTCTCTCAACTGACCGGCAAAGTCCTGGTAATGGATATTGGATGGAATCCCGGAAATCAGGACAACCGCCTTGACCGACTCCTTGTTCAGATTCTTAAAAAAATCGATGGTATGAATAGCCGGCGCCGTGTATACCACCAAGTCAACCGGATGGTCAATTTCATTAATATCCCGATAAAGCGGATAAACCTGGCCGCCAACGGTCGTTTCCCCTCCCTTGATATTGACCAGGTACAGATCGGTCCGCTTCATGTCATGCAATAGATTAGCGATATCCCGACCCAGGCTGTGCTGCCCGGGATTGGATGAGACCCCGATTACGGCAATGCCGGTAGGATTAAAAAAACCATCCAGCCGGTTGACGTTCAATGGAGGGTGTTGGATTGAAGAATCCTTCAGTGGGATGAATTGCGCCAGGCCATCGATCGCTACCATCCGATTATCCCGGGTAAACACAAATGGGTTGATCTCAAAAGATTGTATAAGGTATGCCGGCAGCTTATCCCTGTTGGGAGAATAAGCATATGCCAACCCGCTCATTTTACAGACTGCGGTCGCCAGGTAGTCAAGAAATTCCGGATGTCCAATCTGATTGAATTTGTGCCGAATCTTGAGCGTCGATAAATGTAATCGGGTTTGATCCATGTCCAGCGGGGGAATAAATAGATCCACCGGGTCATAGTATTTGGCAAAAAATTCAGCGTCATCTCCTCCCTTGCTGAGTGTCAGAATTGAGCCGAATGCCGGATCGTGCTTGAATCCAATCAAAGTTTCGTAGCCTAATGCCTGCGAATAGGGTATAAACTCGACCATCATGTATCCCCGAATTGCTGGAGGATGATCCGCCGGGAAATGGCTGACTACCTCAGATCGCATGGCCCGGATCCGGGCCTCGACCGTGTCCGGGGTCGGATGGTCCAGAAAACAGACTCCCCCGATTTTCTGCTTGTGCAGGATCTCCGCTGATATGACTTTCAAAACAATCTTAGACCCCAGTGAATCCAGCATGTCGGAACGAATCGGTTCCCCTTCCTGAACGATCAGATAACGGGGGATATCGAAACCCAGGATCTGAAGAATCCGGTAAACCTCATACTCGAATAATACCCGCCGCTCTTCCCGCTCGGCTTCCTCAAAAATCCTGTTTACAGCATCGACCCTATCCGTAGTTAAAACCATGACTATCTCCCGGTTGGTTTGGTGGTTTATTCAACCTGTTTTATTGTAGATACATATCAATTATACAAATAAAACCTAAGCCTGTCAATAGACACACCAATTAATTTGACTGCGGCTGGAAAAAATTCATGATCACTCCCTCCTTCGATTCAAATATTATTCCCGTAAATGAGATAAAAGTGCTTGACATTAAGTGCATTTTGTATTATATATTGGATTCGTCTTTTGAAAAACTGGAAATCAAATAGAGGAGGAAAATAATCATGACTAAGGCTGATTTGGTCAAAATAGTCTCTGATAAAACAGGGATGACTCGAGCAGAAGTATCGATGGTTGTTGATACGCTGATCGAATCGATTAAGAATGCTGTCTTGGATGATGAACGGATTGAAATCCGCGGATTCGGCAACTACTACCTGCGCAAGAAAAAAGCCCGGATCGCCCGTAATCCCAGAACGAAAGCTCCAGTCAAAATTCCTGATCGTATTGTACCGGAATTCAAGATTTCCAGAGTGTTTCGTCGTGAAGTGGATGCCGTTCATAATAAATAGGTAAGGAGGCCAATGTGCCCTGCGGGAGAAAACGAAAACGTAAAAAAATTGCCACCCACAAACGCAAAAAGCAGTTACGTAAAAATCGACATAAAAAGAAAAATCGCTGATGCATAAATTTAGATCCTTATTCTGGACTTCAGGTTCAGAATAAGGATCTAAATTATACTTATAGCGTGTCAAAATACCCATTATTTAGTTACCGACTATCCCTTTTTAAATCGTTTCATCATTATCTAATATTGAGTTGTATGGCATTTTTGCCCGGTATCCGTTATCTTGACAATCCGATTGCGGTTACCCTTTTCAACCGGCCGATCCAGGTCGCGGTGGTGGATCACTCCGTAATTGTGCCTTTCCATCCGGATGGTCGGTTGTTGATTCGAAATTATCCGCTTCTTTTCCCCGGAATCTATTCGAATTGCTTTCCCGAGGAAGATCATAAACTCAGAGCCGTGATGAGCCGGAATCGGAAAGAATGTGCCGAATCGGTAAATGGGACCCCTTTCCATCAGCTGCTGCAGACCCTCGCTCAGGCCGAAAAGGATTCTTCCTATCTTGGAAAAGGATCTTTTTGGCAGGCCTCAGAACTCCTCTATCAACAACTTGAGCAATCAGATTCAATCCGCCGGATATCCTGTTGGAGCGAGTTGTATCGGGATTTGGATCCGATTCTGAAATTTAAAAACCGGATTTATTCCCATTACTCCCCCTTTTTAAATCATTACTATTATTATCTCAACAGCAGTTTTCAGCAGGAATTTTATCACCTTTTTTTATTGCTGGAGTACATGGACCCTGATCATGAATTGATGGAGCGGTTTCATCAATCCTACCGAAAGTTCCAGCAGTTAAACCAGGTTCATCAACCAATCTCGGAACGGGTTAACGCCCTGTTAGATCTTAAGAGAACGATGCGACCGTTGTATAACCGGCTTTCTGATGCGGAAATGAGAGCTGACCAGTACCATTGGCACCGTTGGCTGCCCGGGATCAACCGGTTCCTCTCACCCTCTGCCTCATTGACTCCCCGCCATCTTAGGGTTTTGGTGGAAAACTATCATTATCAGCGATTGTTGATGATATGTGTGATGATCCGTCATCACCGGCAATTGGTAACCCTGGAGCTGATGATCGTTGTGATTGCCCTGATCTGTCTATTCTCAACCGGCTACTATCTGTTTTGTAGAAAAAACAGTAGTCCTTGGCTGGCGGGCATCTCAATGGTTCTGTTCGGAATCGTTTCGCTGATTCTGATAATTATAATGATGCGGCTCGACCGAATCACCGATCAGCTCATGCCGGATTATGAACTATCTTCGTTTGAGTGGGATCAGCGGATGGAAAATGATTTTCCTGAGTATGCCGTGCAATTTGAAGAACCCATTCCACCGCTGCTCGATGATTCGATAGAGATGGATCAGCGGTATAATCTGCTTATTTTAGGCAAAGGTGGAATAACCCATCGCGATCGTCTATCGGGACGGGGATTAGGTGGAAATCTGACGGATGCCATTATGGTGGTCTCCATCGATCCGTCCCAAAAGCGAATCCACCTGATATCAATCCCCCGCGATCTGGTCTTCGGACAATTAAAAATCAATGCCGTGTATAGTATTTCCGGTCCTCAAAAGTTCAAAACCGCCATTAAAACCATCACCGGTATGGAGATCCAATCTCTGGTGGTCCTTGATTTTATGAACTTCAAATCCCTGATCGATATTTTAGGCGGGGTTGAAATCTATGTCGATCGCGATCTGCAGGATAGACAATGGTTTAAAATCTCCAAGGGACTCCAACGGTTAACCGGCGACCAGTGCCTGAAATACCTCCGGAGCCGGCGGACGACATCCGATTTTTCACGCTCCTACCGGCAGCAGCAAATCATGGCTGAACTCTATAAAAAACTGAGCAATCGTGCTTTTATCCATGACCTGTTCCAGAATAAATTCTATAGTCTGCTCCAGTGGTATTCCGGTTTGGAGACCGATCTGGACGTGCGTGAATTGCTGAATCTATATCGCAATTTCAGCCAGGGATACCAGACCCGTCATCTGGTTCTTTCGTCGTCGAACTGTCTCGAACCTTATCAGGATGTCGTTTTGGGATATTATTTACTGCCTAAGAGCGGGAGTTGGGAATCCGTTAAACAGACGATTCAGCGGACTCTTCTAAAGTAGTTTTTTAAGGCTGTGAATCATCGGAGTGTCAGGGCGGGCAATCGGAAATAACTTCCATTCCATTTGATGGCTTTGAAGCTTGCCCAATTGAACGCATTCCAGACCTTTTTGCAGAGTATCCATCAAACCGTCGTCAGTCAGATCGATTGCCTTCTGATACTCTTCCAGGGCTTTTTCATACGTCTGATTCAAAAATAAAAAATAG